>JBJTAW010000161.1:0-6504 GCA_046091025.1 Chakrabartia sp.
GGTTGTCTCCCTTGCGGATCGGCGCACAACCTCCCTTACTGCCAATGCCAAGCTGGTGGATTTGGGCAATCGCACGCTACTGCCCGGCCTCATCGATATGCATGTCCATCTCGACAGTCTGGCGGAAGTCGGCGGCTATAATAGCCTGCAATATACTGACAGCTTTTGGTCGATGGTCGCCGTTAAAAATGCGAAGGATATGCTCAATGCCGGCTTTACCACCGTGCGCAATGTTGGGTCGGATGAGCGCAATGACATTGGCCTGAAGCAGGCGATTGACGCAGGCTATGCCAGCGGCCCGCGCATCGTGCCCGCGGGATATGCGCTGGGTGCGACGGGCGGCCATTGCGATTCCACCTTCCTGCCGCCCAGCCTTGAAACGCCGCAAGAAGGCGTGGCCGATGGAGCACAGGGTCTGCGATCCGAAGTCCGCCGCCAGCGCAAATATGGCGCAGAAGTGATTAAGGTGTGCGCCACGGGCGGTGTCTTTTCCCGCAATACCGAACCCGGCCAGCAGCAGCTTTCGGAAAATGAGCTGCGCGCCCTTGCCGATGAGGCGCATCAATGGGGCCTGCGGGTCGCCGCCCACGCCCATGGCGCGACGGGCATTAAAGCCGCGATCCGCGCCGGGATTGATACGATTGAACATGCAAGCCTTGTCGATGAGGAAGGCATAAAGCTGGCCGCCGCGCGCAAACAGCCGGTCTGGTTCTCCATGGATATCTACAATACCGATTATACGCAGGCCGAAGGCGCGAAGAACGGCGTGTTGGAGGATAATCTGCGCAAGGATCGGGAGGTCGCCCAGATCCAGCGGGATAATTTCCGCAAGGCGCATAAGGCCGGTGTGCGGATGGTCTTTGCATCAGATGCAGGCGTCATGCCGCACGGGCAGGTCGGCGGTCAGTTTAAGGTCATGGTCGAATACGGCATGACCGCCATTGAAGCGATCCAAGCCGCTACCCGCAATGCCGCGCAAGCGCTGGGCCGGGACAAGGATGTCGGCGCGATTGCCGTTGGGCGTTATGCCGACATGATCGCTGTCGATGGAAATCCCCTGACCAATGTGCGCGAGCTTGAAAGCGTCAATGTCGTCATTAAGGGCGGCGAACTGATCAAGGGCAATTGATGAGCAGAAAGCGCCTCAACTCCACCCCAAACTTCACCCCGGCCCTGTTGCTTGGGCTGGCGGCGGTTCTGCTGGGCATTGCGGTGACCTGGCTACATCTCGGCGCGGCGCAGGATGCGGCGGCCCTGAAGGCCATTGCCCTTCGGTCGGGCAGATCTTCTGCAAATATGATTGAGGCCATGCGCTGGATCACATGGGCGGGGGATGCGGCCCAACGCTCCATCGTGATGATCGCCTGTGCCGCCTGGCTCTTCTGGAAGAAACGCCCAAAGGCCGGGCTGATCATGCTGATCTTTCCGTCCCTTGCCGGGGCAACATCCAGTCTTCTCAAACAAATATTTGCGCGGGCCCGGCCCGATATAGTCCCGCACCTCGATAGCTTTGGAAATTTGTCCTTCCCCAGCGGTCATGCAACCAGCGCCGTTGCGATATTATTGCTCGCAGTCCTTGTGCTGCCGAAGCAAAATCGGCCCTTATGGGTCGGTTTGGGTCTATCCATCGCCCTGCTGATCGCCGCATCGCGCGTGATGCTGGGCGTGCATTGGCCCAGCGATATTTTGGGCGGCATTTTATTGGGGGCTGGTTTTGCGCTGGCAGGCGCCGCAACTGCGCAGCGTGTGGGGGATCGGCCGCGCTAGGCCGCCCGATTAGGCAACGCGCTGAACGCGGGTCGCCATACCAATCGTCTTGTCCAACCGCCCAGCAGGGACGGGATACACAAAATCTGCGGCAATCCGGCCGCTGTCTGACCGGGTGACCCGGGCCAGCATTGCGCCCGCACCCGGCAGACGCAGGCGCACCAGCGCGCCCGTCATCAACGGAGTCGACAGGTCGGCCTCAAAGCCATCTTGGTTGATTGTCCGCACGACCACGTCGCAGCCGTGAAAGCTCAGAATATCAGGATGCGGCGCGATGCGGCCCGCCGACTGGGGCAGCATAGCACCGGATGGCGACTGTAACGCCAATCTGCCTGCGATATACATAGCAGCCTTCCCCCAAAGCCCCGACCAATCTGGCCCGGCGACCCCGAGCACGCGCGCGCGACTCGGAAAAATCGCACTAAAGCTGAAACTTAGGGCAGAATGAGTCAATAGTTATCCACAGGATAGCATTTTTGCGCAGGCGCATGTCCCGGCTTTTCATCCGCTTCTTTCCTGTTACGCTGCGACCAAAGAAAATGAATCAGAGGAGAGTCGAGCGATGCATGATTTGGTCATTCGTGGGGGAACCGTCGTCGATGGAACGGGCAGCAAACCCTTTCAGGCCGATGTCGCCATTGATGGCGGGCTGATCACCGCCGTCGGCAAGATTGACGCGGCGGGCCGTGAAGAAATTGATGCAACGGGCAAGATTTTAACGCCGGGCTTTGTCGATGTGCACACCCATTATGATGGTCAGGCGACTTGGGATGCCGAAATGGCCCCCTCGAGCTGGCATGGTGTCACCACCGTTGTCATGGGCAATTGCGGCGTCGGCTTTGCACCCGCCAAGCCGGATCGGCATGAATGGCTGATCAGCCTGATGGAAGGCGTGGAGGATATTCCCGGAACCGCCCTGGCCGAAGGCATGACATGGGATTGGGAAACCTTCCCCCAATATCTGGATGCACTCGAAAAACTGCCCCGCACCGTCGATGTCGGCACGCATGTGCCGCATGGTGCCGTGCGCGCTTACGTGCTGGGCGATCGGGAGCAGCCGGGCGCTATCCCGACCGAGGCCGAAATCGCGGAAATGTCGCGCATTGTTGAAGAAGGTGTCCGGGCCGGCGCGCTCGGCTTTTCAACATCGCGCACCGTGCTGCACAAATCGGTAGATGGGGAACTTGTTCCCGGCACAACGGCAACTGCTGAAGAGCTGATTGCCATTGGCCGCGCCATGGGCCGGGTTGGCCATGGCGTGTTTGAAATGGCCAGCGACCTGCGGCGGGACTGGAATGAATTTGAATGGATGGGGCAATTGTCGCGCGAGACGGGCCTGCCCGTCACCTTTGCCGCGCTGCAAAGCATCGCCAAGGAATTGCCGCTGGAAGAGCAAATCTCCGAAATGCGGGCGCAGAATGACAATGGCGCGAATATCGTCGCCCAAATTGCCCTGCGCGGCAATGGCATCATCATGGCTTGGCAGGGGACGGTTCACCCTTTTCGCTTTCGACCCGCTTGGGCAGAAATTGACGCGCTGGGCTGGGACGAAAAGCTAAAGCATCTGAAGGATCCGGCTTTCCGTCAGCGCATGATTAGCGAGCCGAATCAAATCCCAGAAAGCGACATTGCCGATCTGTACCGCGTGATCGCGGGCGGCTGGCTCGTGCAATTTCAAATGGATCCAGATTTTAACTATGAGCCCGGGGTAACTGAGAGCATTGCGGCACGTGCTGCCGCTGCGGGCGTTTCTGGTGAAGAATATGCCTATGACTTGCTGATGAAGGATGAGGGCAAGGGCTTTATCTACTTCCCCGTCCTCAATTACCGCGATGGCAATCTAAACTTCCTTGAAGACCTGCAATTGGCCGACGACACGGTCAATTCCCTGTCCGATGGCGGCGCGCATTGCGGCACCATTTGCGATGCAGCGTCCCCCACTTTCATGCTCCAGCATTGGGTGCGCGACCGGGCGGGCAAGCGCATTGCCTTGGAACACGCCATTAAGCGTCAATGCCGCGATACGGCCGTGCTCTATGGACTGCATGATCGCGGCCTGATCCAACCCGGCCTGCTCGCGGATATCAATGTCATCGATATGGATCGGCTGAAGCTGGGCAAGCCTTGGCTCGCCTTTGATCTGCCCGCCAATGGCAAGCGCCTGCTGCAAAAGGCGGATGGCTATGTGGCGACGATCAAGTCTGGCCAGATTACGTTCCGTGAGGGCGTGATGCAGGGGCCGACACCCGGCATTGTCCTGCGCGGGCCACAAGCCAGCCAATTGGCCATGGCCGCCGAATAAAAGCAGATCAGATCAGGATAGAGGCCAAGGGGGTCAAATGCTGCATATCGCGGTGGTCGGATCAGGCCCGGCTGGATATTATACGGCAGAAGCCGCGCAAAAGGCCTTTGGCGATGATGTGCGGGTCGACATTATTGATCGACTGCCCGTTCCCTATGGCCTCATCCGCTTTGGCGTCGCGCCCGACCATCAATCGATCAAGGGCGTCCACAAACGTTATGAGGCGGTGAGCCTCACCGACAATGTCCGCTTTGTCGGCAATGTGTCGGTTGGGCGCGATGTCAGCATAGACGAACTTGGTCAGTTTTATGATGCGGTCGTCCTTGCAACCGGCGCGCCGCACGACCGCAAGCTGGGCATAGAGGGGGAAGACCTGCCCGGCGTCTTGGGGTCGGCCGCCTTTGTCGGCTGGTATAATGGCCATCCAGATTTCGCCGCGCTTAACCCCGATCTATCCGGCCCCGGTGCCGTGGTGATTGGCAATGGCAATGTGGCGCTGGATGTGGTGCGCGTGCTGTCTAAAACGCCTGAGGAGTTTCACGGGTCAGATATTGTGGCCCATGCACTAGCCGCTGTGACCCAATCGGGCGTCCGGCAGATCAGCATTTTGGGGCGGCGCGGGCCCCACCAAATTGCCATGACGCCAAAGGAACTGGGGGAGCTTGGCCATTTATCGCGCGCTGCTCCGCGCGTTGATCCCGCCGATCTTCCGCCGGAAAGCGCAGATGCCGATCTAGAGCCCGGCCAGCGCAAATCTGTGGCGCATTTGCGGGACTTTGCCGCTCAGCCGCGCACAGGCGATATTGGTGTCGATTTTGATTTCTTCGCAAAGCCGCTCGCCATTGAAGGCCAGGGCCGGGTGGAGCGGATCATCGTGGAACGCACGACGCTGGACGCCCAATCCCAGGTCGTTGGGACGGGGGACATCTATGCCATAGAGTGCGGGCTGGTCGTCGCCGGTATCGGCTATCAGACGCCGCCCATTCTCGGCGTCCCCTATGATCAAAAGCTGGGCAGGTTCGACAATCAAGATGGGCGGATCTTGCCCGGCCTGTATTGCGTCGGCTGGGCGCGGCGCGGACCAACGGGCACAATCGGTACCAACCGCCCGGATGGATTTGCGATTGTCGATTTGATCGCCGCCGACATGCCCGGGGGCAGTGGCAAGCCGGGCCGCCCCGCTTTAGATGCACTGCTGGAGAGCAGGGGGGTGAGCATTGTCACCTTCCGCGACTGGCAGAAAATTGACGCGGCCGGAAATTGCCCGTGCGCGTGAGGGCGCCCCGCGCGAAAAATTCGTGTCTATTGAAGAGATCATCACCGCAGGCAACGGCCCCTCGGCCTAAGGTCGCGCGCCATCATCATCCAGCCGGGCGAGGGCATCGCCCAACATGTCTTCGTCATCATCATGCACCGGCTCGCCTGCAAAGGCATCATTATCAATATGGCCAGTGCGCACCATTTCTTCCATACGGTCGATCAGATGGGGGACGTCATCGGCAATGACATCGGCGGGATCATTTTCCCGCCCATGAACCGAAACGCCACTTGCGCGCGTTTCGCCCGACCGCAGCATCTCCATGGCATCAATCACCTGCGCATCATCCTGTTGTTCGCGGTTCAGGGCCTCAGGCGCTTCGGTGGATTCATTGGTTTTACGGGTCTGCATTGCATCATCCTTCCAGCAATCATGCGCTGAAAACACTTCACAGGGCCGCTTCGTTCCAACCATGCAGCGGAACTTGTGGGCAACACGGCGTGTTTCCTCAAAGTGAAGCAGGTGGAGAGAATGATGGACGCGTTGGAACTTTGGGCCGTCGCGAAATTGCGGATGCGGCCGGCCAGTCCAACCGCTTTCTCGATCGCCCGGTGCGCGCGATGGATCAGGTGTCGAGCGTCGGCGCAAATCTGGCCGAGCTGCGCCGCACGATTGAAGATCTGGATCCGGGCAAGAAAGATGACCTCTTCACCCGCAAAAAGCTGTTCGGGATTATCCCTTGGGGCAACAAGATGCGGGATTATTTTGACAGCTATAAATCCAGCCAAGGGCATATTGGCTCCATCCTCTCCCACCTTGCATCGGGCAAGGATGAGCTGTTGAAAGACAATGCCGCCATTGATGTGGAGCGCCAGACGCTCTGGTCCGCCATGGGGCGGCTGGAACAGATGATCCACGTCTCCAAAGTGCTCGACAGCAAGCTGGAGGCCAAGGCGGCCGATATTGAGATTGAAGACCCGGCCAAGGCAAAAGCGATGCGGGAAACCGCCCTGTTCTATACGCGCCAGCGCACGCAGGATTTGCTCACGCAAATGGCCGTGACGGTGCAGGGCTATCTCGCGCTTGATCTCGTCAAAAAGAATAATGTCGAACTGATCAAGGGCGTTGATCGCGCCTCGACGACAACGGTTGCCGCCTTGCGCACCGCCGTCACGGT
>JBJTAW010000162.1:0-5301 GCA_046091025.1 Chakrabartia sp.
CGTAGATTTCAACGCCCAGCTTTTCAAATTCAGCATCATGATCGGCCAGATCTTCCAACTCGGTCGGGCACACAAAGGTGAAGTCCGCTGGATAGAAGAAGAAGACGGACCAATTGCCCTTCACATCGGCATCGGTGACGCTGATGAACTTGCCGCCCTTATAGGCCTGAGCCGAAAACGGCTTAATTTCTGTGTTGATGATCGCCATCTGTTTTTCCTTTAAAAAAATAATGTGCGGAGAGGCACTGAGCGGGAACTCGCTTTAGCCAAGATGCAACGATTTGACCAATTGGATTGTCCGGTCTGATTGATCGACAAAATCGATCACACAAACCACCGTCAATGATTCGATCTATCTGAGCGGCGTCGCCAATTGTTTTGGCATTTGGACTCTGCGGATATCTCAATTAGAGACCGACCCAGTTTGAAAGGACATTCCACCCCGTGCTGAGCCGACTTCTCCCAACCCAAGGCATCCACAATTTTCGGGATTATGGGGGGTATCGGACGGACGCCGGTGGCCATGTGACATTGGGCAAGCTTTTCCGGTCTGGGCAACATTGCGACGCGACGCCGGATGATCTGGCTCTGGTCAGCCAGATCTGGCTGGCGACGGTTGTTGATTTGCGCAGCGATTCGGAGCGCGCCCAATATCCCTGCGCCCGGCCAGAGGATTTTCAAGGCGACGTCCTTTTTGCATCGGGCAATACGCTCGGCGCCGCCTCTCATCTGGATGCGGCCAAGGGCGTGCGAACCGCCGCCGACGCGCATCAGGCGATGGTCGAGCTGTATCGCGCCATGCCCTTTCGCCCGGTGCTACAGAAGAGCTATCGTCTTTATTGTCAGCGGCTGGCAGACCTGGATAGCGCCAGCCTAATCCAATTCCTTGCCGGGAAAGACAGAACAGGTCTGGCGGTCGCCCTGCTGCACCATCAATTGGGTGTGCACAGCGACGATATTTTTGAAGATTATCTGCTGACCAACGTTGCGGGTGATTTAGATCGTCGCGTGGCCGCAGGTGCGGAGGCCGTTCGATCCAATTTTGGGGCGGACATGACCGACGCTGCGGTGCGAACTATGATGTCGGTGGATGCCGCCTTTCTGCACACCGCCTTTGAGGTGATTGGCGATGTGGGTCGCTATTGCGAAGAAGTGCTCGGCATAACCCCGGGGCAGCAAAATAAACTCAGGTTAGGATTGACGGGCTAAACCCACTTATAATTTGGGTATAGCTCGTAACCTGAGTGTATTTCCCCTAGAATTCTGTGGTTTCTGACCAAAGTGCACGCCAGTATTTTGGGCATGACACAAAAAATCCTGCTGGTCGAAGACGACGCCACCACCGCTGACTTCATCGTAAAGGGGCTGCATGAGCAAGGCCTTGCTGTTGACCATGCCAAGACCGGCCGAGACGGCCTATTTCACGCCACCGACGGCAGCTATGATGCCATTATTCTGGATCGGATGCTTCCGGGCATGGATGGGATGGCTGTTCTCGGCGCGATCCGCGCGGCGGGCATTGCAACACCCATTGTCATTCTAACTGCGCGCAGCGCGGTTGAAGACCGAGTGGCAGGGCTGACTGCGGGATCCGATGATTATTTGACCAAACCCTTTGCCTTTGCAGAATTGCTAGCCCGGCTTCGCCTGCTGATGCGCAGGGCCACTGCTGGGCCTGCCAATGCGGTTGAAACGGCGCTCACCTGCGAAGATCTGGACATGGATTTATTATCGCGCAAGGTGAGGCGCAATGGCCGCTTGCTGGACCTTCAGCCGCGCGAATTCCGCCTGCTGGAATATCTGATCCGCCACAAGGAACAGGTGGTGACGCGCACCATGTTGCTGGAAGGCGTGTGGGATTATCATTTCGACCCCGGCACCAATGTGATTGATGTTCATGTCAGCCGCCTGCGCAAGAAGATTGATGCAGAAGGCGAGCCGCCGCTGATCCACACCGTGCGCGGCGCGGGATACCGGCTGGGCGCACGCGAATAGCTGTGGTCAAATTCTGGCGCTCCTCAACCGCCCGCTTCATCCTGCTCGTCTTTGGCATTGAGCTCATTTTAGCGGGAGGCGTGACTTTGACCCTGCGCAGCCTCACCCGTGTCGCGCTCGAACAAGACGCACAGGTTTTTGCAGAAGGCCTAGCCCGCGATGTGCGGACCGCCTATGTCGAGCAAGGCCGCGTTGGCGCGCGCAATTTCTCGGCCTTGCGCCTGCTGTTTTCAGAAGGACGCGCCCCTGTTCTTTTGATGATCGACAAAGAGGGGCGCCCCCTTCTCGGCAATTTGATGCGCTGGCCTGCCGGCCTGCATGAGGGATGGAATGAGGCTGACCTCGCACACGCAGGGCCAGATCAGGTTGATGCCATTGGTGTTCTTGTGACGGGCCTGCCCGGTGGGGAACGCCTACTTGCGGGGCAAGCTCTTGAAAATGACCAGCGGCTTTCGGGCATTGTTGACCGCGCAACAGGAACCGCGCTGATCTTTGCCCTCCCACTTGCCCTATTCGCAGCCTTTGCAGGGGTGCGCATCATCAATGCCCGTGTCGATGATATCAATAGGACGGCCAAAGCGGTGAGCGAAGGGCGCTTGTCCCAACGGGTCAACTTGGACGGCAGTGGCGACACATTTGATCAGTTGGCTGTTACGCTCAATGCGATGCTCGACCGGATTGAAGCCCTGACCTCTGAGCTGCGCATTGTGACCGATGGCCTTGCCCATGATCTGCGGTCCCCCCTCACCCGACTCAAAGTGCGGCTCGATCGGGCCGAGACAGAGCAGAACCCGGCGGCACGCAGCGCCGCCATTGCACTGGCAAATGAGGAAGCAGACCGGCTGCTTGCGATGCTGACAACGGCCTTGCAGATCAGCCGCGCAGAGGCCGGCATTGGGCAGGACCATTTTTAGACAGTCGATCTAAGTGCGCTGGCCCACGATCTGGCGGAGCTTTATGCGCCCCTAATTGAGGATCGGGGGTTTGAGCTGCAAACCGATATTTCACCAGATGTCGCAGTGCGGGCGCACCGTGAACTGATGGCGCAGGCCATTGGCAATTTGATCGACAATGCGATGAAATATGGGGCAAGCCCGATCCATCTTATCGTAGGCCAAAGTGTGACCCATGCTTGGGTAGAGGTGAGCGACAAGGGCATTGGCATTCCGCCCACCCAGAGGGCAGAGGCCTTGCGCCGCTTTGGACGACTTGATCCTTCCCGCACTGGCTTTGGCGTGGGATTGGGCCTATCGCTTGTCCAAGCGGTGGCCAGGCTGCACGGCGGCACAATAAACTTGGGCGATGCCAAACCGGGTCTAATCATCCGGCTTTCTATCCCTCTCTGACCTCTGACAGACACAGCCTGTCCCTCAGGGCTTCTCATTACCACCGATATGACGCAAAAGGGGCAAATCAGATGAGGTTGAGGAGAGCGGGCGGATGGGCCGCAAATATTTCGGAACCGATGGCATTAGGGGGCGCACCAATGCCTCTGCGATGACAGCAGAAATGGCAATGAAAGTCGGCATGGCCGCTGGCGCGCATTTCGTACGCGGCGACCATCGTCACCGGGTCGTCATTGGCAAGGATACACGCCTGTCTGGCTATATGATTGAAAATGCGCTGGTCGCCGGATTCACCTCTGTCGGCATGGATGTTGTGCAGATCGGGCCAATGCCAACGCCTGCGGTGGCCATGCTGACGCGTTCCTTGCGCGCGGATGTGGGCGTGATGATTTCCGCAAGCCACAACCCTTATGAAGATAATGGCATCAAGCTGTTCGGGCCGGATGGCTATAAGCTGTCAGATGCGGATGAGAGCGCAATTGAAGCGTTGATCGACAGCACCCCCTCTCTGGCCCCGTCCAACAAGATCGGCCGCGCCCGCCGCGTTGAGGATGCGCGGGGACGCTATATCCATTTTGCGAAAAACTGCTTCCCGGAAGAGCTGCGCCTCGATGGGCTGAAGGTTGCCATCGATTGCGCGCATGGCGCGGCCTATAATGTGGCCCCTGCGGCTCTTTGGGAATTGGGGGCAGAAATCATCCCCATTGGCGTCACGCCCAATGGCACCAACATCAACGATGCCTGCGGATCAACCGCGCCGATGCTGCTTCAGGAAACGGTCGTCGCAAGCGGGGCCGAGATCGGCATTGCGTTAGATGGAGATGCCGACCGGTTGATCATCGTGGATGAACAAGGCCGGATCGTTGATGGCGACCAAATTATGGCGCTGATCGGTTCCAGCTGGGCCAAAAGTGGCGCGCTGACGGGCGGCGGGGTCGTTGCAACCGTTATGTCCAATTTGGGGCTAGAGCGTTTCCTGCAATCACAAGGCCTGACGCTGGAGCGGACCAAGGTTGGCGATCGTTATGTGCTGGAGCGGATGCGCGCGGGCGGCTTTAATGTCGGCGGTGAACAGTCTGGCCATATGATCCTGGCCGAATATGGCACGACGGGCGATGGTCTGGTCGCAGCGCTTCAGGTGCTGGCCGAACTGGTGCGACAGGGGCGCCCTGCAAGCGAGGTTCTGCACCTATTTGAGCCCGTACCACAGCTTTTGAAAAATGTTCGCTTTGCGCGCGGAAAGCCGCTTGAAGATGCATCCGTCAAAGCCGTGATTGCCGCAGCCGAGGCAGGGCTTGAGGGGATTGGCCGTCTCGTCATCCGGCCATCCGGCACGGAGCCTGTGATACGTGTTATGGCCGAGGGCGATGACGCGGATCAGGTGACACGACTGGTCGATGCCATTTGTGATGCAGTCCGAAAGGCAGCGACCTGATGCTGGAGATGCGGCCCGATTGTGAACGCTGCGGCACAGACTTGCCCGCCCATGTTGGTGGTGCCTTTATCTGTTCCTTCGAATGCACATTTTGTGCGGATTGCGCAGAAGACATGGACGAACGCTGCCCCAATTGCGGCGGAGAATTGCTCGACCGCCCGACGCGCGCCAAGACCTTGCTCGACAAGCACCCAGCGTCGACCAAACGACACTTTCAGCCATGACGGCGCGCATCCTGACTATTGCCGGCTCTGATTCCGGCGGCGGTGCGGGCATTCAGGCGGACATCAAAACAATCGCCATGCTTGGCGGCCATGCCATGACGGCCATCACCGCCATTACTGCGCAGAACACATTGGGCGTCACAGGCGTCCATGCCATTCCAGCGGATATGGTCATTGCGCAGATCGATGCTGTCGCCAGCGATATCGGCGTCGATGCGATCAAGATCGGCATGATTGGGGCCGCTGAAACAGCGCATCGGGTGGCGGATCGGATCGCAGGGATCGGCGCACCGATTATATT
>JBJTAW010000163.1:0-3027 GCA_046091025.1 Chakrabartia sp.
TGCTGGCGGGCCTTGCCATGCTGGCGGTTGCGCGGATCAATGGTCAGCGCATCCGCTTTACTAGGCGAGAGCTGGCCTTTGCCGCCCTCGTGGGCAGCTTGCAATTCACCTTCAACTTCAACCTTGTCTATGAGGCCGAACACCATATTACCTCGGGTCTGGTCGCCGTCGTTTTTGCGCTGCTGGTTGTGCCCAATGCGCTGCTGGGGCGTATCTTTCTGGGGGATCGCTTCACACGGCGGTTTATGATTGGCGCGGCGCTTGCCATGGTTGGGGTTGCTTTGCTCTTCGTGCATGAGGTGCGGGCCGATCCTGCTGGGGCGTCGGACACATTCTTGGGCGTAGGGCTGACTTTTGCGGCGGTGATGACAGCGTCCGTCGCCAATGTGGTTCAGGCGGGCAAGCGTGCCCGTGTCTTGCCGATGATGAGCCTGATCGGCTGGTCCATGCTGTTTGGCACAGCCATTAATGCCATCTGGTCATGGGTCACTGTGGGACTACCCGTTTTGGGAACCAGCATCGGATTTTACTTTGGGCTTTTATATTTATCGCTGGCGGCAAGTGCGCTTACCTTCACGCTTTACTTTGGGCTGATCCGGATCATCGGGCCGGGCAAGGCCGGTTTTTCCAATGTGCTTATTCCCATCATCGCCATGACAATTTCCACCTTGTTTGAAGGCTATCGTTGGTCGCCTCTGGCGGCATCAGGCGGCGTGATTGTGATGATGGGGATGATCATCGCACTTGCCCCGCCGCGCGCCTCAGCGCCGCGTACCGGCGGAAAGGCAGGCCATCAGGCCTGATCGATAGTCCGGGTAAAGCGGCGTCCAGCCAAGGACGCGCTTAGCCTTGCCATTGGCGACCCGGCGGCTCTCATTGTAAAAGGCGCGCGCCATGGGGGACAGGCCGGCCTCCTCCATTGTCTGCAGCGCAGGATAGGGCAGGCCCGACAGATCACAGGCCAGTTCGATCACCGCATTTTGCCCGCAGGGCAGATCGTCCGACAGATTATAGACGCCGGATGGCCCGTCAAAGCCTGCGATCACGCCCGATGTAATGTCATCGACATGGACCCGGCTGAACACCTGATCTGGCAGATTGATCCGATGCGCCCGTCCTTCGGCCACCCGGTCCAGCGCAGAGCGGCCGGGGCCGTAAATGCCCGGCAGGCGAAAGACACGCGCACCAAGGTCTTGCCAATCCTGATCGGCGGCATTGCGGCTTGCCCGCCGCCCCTTAATTGGCGCGCTTTCATCGACCCATGCTCCCCCCGTATCCCCGTAGACGCCGGTTGAGGAGAGATAGCCGATCCAAGCATCGCGCCGCTGACGCAGCACATCACCATAGGCCATGAGAACAGGGTCACCATCGACCATAGCGGGAACGGAGGACAGAATATGGGTGGCATCGGCCAGCGCCAGTCGCACCGAGGCAGCGTCCTCAAAGCGCAGGCTGCCCGCAGAGCCAGTTGAAACCACTTGCCCACCCTGTTGGGTGACTGCGCGGGAAATATGGCTTGCCGCATAGCCAAGGCCAAAGATGAACAAGCGGATCATGATCCCCCCGATGCCTGCGATGCACCGCATGTTCAACACCTGATATGGATGGGTGGTGTCAGGCCGCGATCTTTCTCCAACTGTCAGACATGTCGGAAAAGGCGGTAATCAGACGATCCAGGCGATCGCTGTCTTGATCTGTCCGGGCTTGCATAATTTCCCGTCGGGCGCTGCGGTACACCCCTGCCAAGGTCTCGGCGAGCGGGCCGCCCTGCTCTACATCCAGTCCTGCCTCGAGCGCGTTCATGATGGTTGCAGCGCGGCTGAACTGGCTATTGGCCTTCACCCGATCTCCCACGCGAAAGGCATGCGCCAGCAACGTGAGCGCGAGGATGAGTTCTTCGTAAAGCAATGCGACCAGCTCATGCGGGGATGCGCCCTCAATGCGGCTGGAATAGGCCATTGTCTCATAGCGCGCCCGTGCCTGTGCCGGATAGGCCGTCATGAGCTGCGGTTCCATTGCGCAATCTGCTGATCAAGATAGGCTTGTGTCGCCTTGAGCGACGTCACTCGGCTGTCCATGCCCGCAAAATTGCGCGACAGGCGCTCCTTATTGGCTGCTTCCCGCTCTTCCGTGCGGGTCCGCAAAAGCGCAAGGGCGTCTGCCTCTTTCTGGAGGCGTGCTATGAGGGCATCTAGACCACCATTTGACGCCAAAGCCGATGTTTTGATTGCGGTCATTGCGCCGCTTATGCCGGGATCGGTCGTCTCATTACGCCCGGAATCCCGCCGAGGGTTGAATATCGCCTCTACGGCATCGGGCCAGTTTTTCAGAGCAGCCTCCAGCTTCTTGCTATCAAGGCTCAGGCTGCCGTCGCGGTTGGTGGTGACTCCCAGATCAGCCATGGATCGCGGGCCAGTCGCGCTGCTGGTTAGCGCTTGACCGATGAGGCGAGATAATCTGCGGTCCAGTTCAAAAACTGCACGGGCATTGGTGCTGACGGGGAACAGACTGGTAAGCGGATCAATACGGCGCGCGACGATGCCGCCGGTCTTGCCATCGTCACCCGTATGGATGCCAAGGTGCGTGGCCTGAGCCAAGCGATCCGCAACGCCAATGATGGCATATCGTTGGTCCAGACGGCGGAAGGTGCCATGTCCGAAATCTCCAACATTCTGGTCCGTATGCGTGAACTGTCTGTCCAGTCTGCGAACGGCACATCACCCTCAACCGACCGGACATCATTGCAAGCGGAATTCACTGCCCTGATCGCCCAGATTGGGGTTGTTGCATCCCGCACCGACTTTAACGGAATTAAGCCCTTGAACGGATCGACCACGACGGCGGGCATCAAGATCCAGACGGGCGTGAACACAGCTGAAGCGGTCACGATTACGATTGCTGATCTGCAGGCAGCGGCCACCAACGTCGCCGTCTCCACGCTGGATATTTCGACGGATACGGGCGCGAGTTCTGCTTTGGCGACTTTGGACACGGCCATCAACACAGTTGCGGCAGAGCGTGCCAAGC
>JBJTAW010000164.1:0-17629 GCA_046091025.1 Chakrabartia sp.
GCTTCTTAAGGACCATATCCCGCTTCAGCTTTGACAGATGATCGATGAAAAGGATGCCATTGAGATGATCCATTTCATGCTGCAAGCAAATGGCGAGCAGCCCCTCAATCACCTCTTCATGTGCCTTGCCATTTTCATCAAGCCATTTGGCCTTGACGATGGAGGGGCGCTCCACATCGGCATATTGATCCGGCACCGAAAGACAGCCCTCGCTATAGACCGTCAGGTCTTCCGACGTTTCGACAATTTCAGGGTTAATGAACACCCGCGGCTCTCGGATGACCGCCCCGCTCTCTTCATCCCTCTCCTGCAAGTCAATCACCAGCACCCGCTTCGCTACGCCCACCTGAATGGCGGCAAGGCCGATGCCCGGCGCATCATACATGGTCTCAAACATGTCCTTGATGAAGGCGCGCAGCGCGTCATCCACGCCATCGACGGGCGTAGAGATGGTTTTCAAACGCGCATCGGGCGTTTCAATGATTGGAAGGATGGCCATAACTGTCAGTTAGGTTTGCGAAAGGTCAGGGTCAAGAGACGGGCCGCCGCGCGCGCAGCGCTTGCGCCAATGTTCCGTCATCAAGATAATCAAGTTCTCCCCCAACAGGAAGGCCATGGGCCAGCTGCGTGATACGGATCGGCGCGTTTTCGAGACGTTCTGCAATATAATGGGCGGTTGTTTGACCCTCTAACGTCGCATTCATCGCAAGGACGACCTCATCAATATCACCCGCAGCAATGCGCGATAACAGGCTAGCAATATTCAAATCTTCGGGTCGCACACCTTCCAAGGCGGATAAGCGCCCCCCCAGAACATGAAATTTTCCCGGGAAAAGGCGCGATCTTTCCAGCGCCCATAGGTCAGAAACATCCTCCACAACGCACAACATGCGCCCTTCCCGCCTCGGATCGACACAAATTCCGCAGGGGTCAATTGTGTCGACATTGCCGCAGACATGGCAGGTGGCGAGCTTTTCGGTCACGTGTTCCAGCGCGCGCAGCAGCGGCAGCATGGCCCCCTCCCGCCGTTTCAGCAGGTGCAAGACCGCACGCCGGGCCGAACGCGGGCCAAGTCCCGGCAGTCGCGCAAGCGCCTGAGCCAAATTTTCAATCTCGATCGAAGCCATGAGAATGCTGATAGGGGGTTGCATTGCGGCTTGCCAAGGGCTTGGAAGAAAAGATGCGGATCATCTTCATGGGCACACCCGATTTTGCCGTTCCAACATTGGACGCCCTTGTGGCGGCAGGGCATGATATTTGCGCTGTCTATTCGCAGCCGCCCCGCCCGGCTGGCCGCGGCAAGGCGCTTTCTCCGACACCCGTCCACAAAAGGGCAGAAGAACTGGGTCTGGCTGTCCATACGCCCGTGACGCTGAAGGATGATGCCGCTCAAAGGAGCTTTGGGGATCTAAACGCCGATATGGCTGTGGTTGCTGCCTATGGGCTGATTCTCCCCAAGGAGATCCTCGAAGCTCCCAAATTTGGCTGCTTGAATGTTCATGCCTCACTTCTGCCCCGCTGGCGGGGTGCAGCCCCCGTGCAACGCGCCATCCTTGCGGGCGACACGGAAACGGGCGTGACTATCATGCAAATGGATGTTGGGCTCGACACCGGAGACATGCGCGCCATTCAATCCACCCCGATTGGCGGCAAGACGGGCGATGCGCTGACAGCAGAGCTTGCTAAGATAGGCGCAGATCTGGTTGTCGATGTTCTGGCGTCGCTCAATGACCATACGCCCATTCCCCAGCCAGAAGCGGGCGTGACCTATGCGGCCAAAATCGACAAAGCCGAAAGCCGCATTGATTTTACGCGCTCAGCTCTTGAGATTGAACGGCAAGTGCGTGCCTTTGCGCCAGCACCCGGCGCATTTTTCGAGTATCAGGGTGAGCGGTTCCGCATCTTGGCAGCGGAGTGTCTCGAGTCCAGTGGCAGGGCCGGTGAAGTCATCGACGCGCAGTTGACTATTGCGTGTGGCGTAGGCGCGCTCCGCCCCATTCTGATCCAACGGGCCGGAAAATCGGCCATGTCGCCTGCGGACCTGCTTCGAGGCTTTTCCCTACCCGTGGGAACGCAGCTCTCATGACGCGATTTCGACTAACTGTTGAGTTTGACGGCCGCCCCTTCATGGGCTGGCAACGCCAAGCGCATGGCCCCAGCGTGCAGCAAGCCATTGAAGAGGCAGTCAAGGCGATTACCGGGGAGGACGCGGCCGTCTACGCCGCTGGCCGCACCGATGCGGGCGTCCATGCAGAGGCTATGGCCGCGCACGTTGAAATTACGCGGCCCTTCACAGCTTTTCGCTTGAAGGAAGCGATCAATGCAAAGCTGCGCCCGCACCCCATCGCCATTATCGACTGCGCAGAAGTTGCCGATGACTGGCACGCCCGCTTTTCCTGCATTGGACGGCGATATGTGTATCGTATTATCAACCGCCGCGCCCCTTTAGCGCTGGATCAAGGCCGGGCTTGGCGCGTTGTCCAGCCGCTCAATAGTGATGCCATGCATGACGCCGCGCAGCTATTGGTCGGCACGCATGATTTCACCACCTTCCGCTCCGTTCATTGCCAATCGGCAAGTCCAGTCAAATCCATTGACCAGATCCGCGTGCAGCGTTTTGGCAATGAGATTGAAGTCGATGTCGCCGCGCGATCCTTCCTTCATCATCAGGTGCGCTCAATGGTGGGGTGTCTGGTGCTTGTCGGGCAGGGAAAATGGACGGCCAAAAACCTGAAAGCAGCCCTCGACGCGCGCGACAGAGCAGCACTTGGCTTTAACGCGCCGCCAGATGGTCTCTATTTCATCGAAGCCCTTTATCTGGCCTGATCGGCCAGACCTTATTCCGCAGCCGTGCTCAGAGCTTCAAAGTCAGCCTCGGCGATGAATTTTTCAGCATCCAACGCTGCCATGCAGCCCATGCCCGCTGCGGTTACTGCCTGCCGATAGATTTTATCCGTCACATCCCCTGCGGCGAACACGCCGGGAACTGACGTCTTGCTGCTGCCCTTTTCAACCAAGAGATAGCTGTCTGAATCCATCGGAAGATGCCCTGCAAACACTTCGGTCGCCGGCTTATGGCCAATAGCAACAAAGGCCCCATCGGTTTCAATGTGGGAGATTTCGCCCGTGTTGATATCCTTCAGGTCAAGGCCGACCAGAACTTCCGGCGTGCCCCCGCCCACAAACCGATCAACAGCCTTGTTCCACAGCACCTTGATATGCGGATGCGCAAATAGGCGTTCTTGCAGGATCTTTTCCGCCCGCAGGCTATCCCGTCGATGGATCAGCGTCACATCCTGACTATGGTTGGTGAGATAGAGCGCCTCTTCCACCGCCGTATTGCCCCCGCCAATGACGACGACCTTCTTGCCCCGATAGAAAAATCCATCGCATGTCGCGCACGCAGACACACCCTTGCCCTGCATGGCCATTTCACTGTCCAGCCCCAACCAGCGCGCCTGCGCGCCCGTCGCGATCACCAGCGTGTCGGCAATGAACACATCGCCGCTATCGGCCGTCAGGGTGAAGGGACGCTTGGATAGATCAAGACCAGAAATAATGTCCCACATCATACGAGTGCCGACATGCTCTGCCTGCGCCTGCATTTCTTCCATCAGCCAGGGGCCTTGGATAACGTCCCGAAAGCCGGGATAGTTTTCCACATCCGTCGTGATGGTCAACTGCCCACCGGGCTGCAAACCCTGCACCACAATGGGCTGCAACCCCGCGCGCGCCGCGTAAATAGCAGCGGACAGACCCGCCGGGCCTGAACCGATAATGAGCATACGGGTATGATGGGTCATGGGCATGAGAAATATGTGTCCGGAATCAAGTGAACTATGCGCACCGCCATAGGGCTGCCTTGGCGATTGTGGCAAGGCTTTGAGCACCGCGCCGATCCATTGTGAACGCTCTTGATGCGTATTTTCAGGGAATACTCCACCCGTCGAAGAAGAGCTAGGCTGAGCCTTTGCTGCAGAGCAGGGTTTCTAAAGTGGTGACGTGAACCATGGCCATGAAGATCAATGGAACGATCCACATAATCGACGACGACCCGACTGTGCGGGATTCCCTTGCGCTGCTTCTCACCTTTTTGAGCTATCAGACGCGGGCATGGCCTTCAGGTGAGCAGTCCCTTGGGCCAAGAGATATCGTCCTTGTCGATATAATCATGCCGGGAGAGGATGGCTTGGCCGTCATTCGCGCCCTTCGTGACAAGAACCTTTTCAACCCAGTCATACTGATGACCGGCGACAGCTGTCCGGCTCTGGCGAACAAGACCATAGCTGATCACTGCACCCTGCTTTCTAAACCATTTAGTAAGGATAGTCTGCAAAAAGCGATCAGCAAGGCGGCGTCGGGGGAACGATAACCGCATCCAGCCGTTGCGTCCTGCGGGGTAATTTAGCCCCAGATTTTATAGGGATCATCCAAACCCATGGCCAGCACGCGCAAGCCAGTCGTTCTCGTTACGGGAGGGGCTGGCTATATTGGGAGCCACGCTGTGCTGGCGCTTCGAGATTTGGCATGGCCCGTGATTGTTCTCGACAATTTGTCCACTGGCCGACGGCATCTGGTTCCGGTGGATGTCCCATTTCAAGAAGGGGATGTCGGCGATATTGATCTGGTGATGTAGCTGATTAAGACCCATGCCGTGGGCGCAGTCCTGCATTTTGCGGCATCCATCATCGTTCCGGAATCGGTTCGTGATCCGGTGAAATGTTATCGGAACAACAGCTGTAATGCCCGCAATCTGCTAGAAGCCGTAACCCGCGCGGGCGTGCGGCATTTCCTGTTTTCATCAACTGCGGCCGTCTACGGAATCCCAGCCAAAGTTCCCATTACAGAAGACATGCCAAAAGCGCCGATCAACCCCTATGGCCGGTCAAAATGGATGATGGAGATGATGCTCGCCGATGTCGCTCAAGCCCACCCGATGAACTATTGCGCACTGCGTTATTTCAACGTCGCGGGTGCTGATCCACAGGGTCGCTCGGGCCAATGCACTGAAGACGCCACCCATTTGATCAAAATCGCGGTGGAAGCCGCCCTCGGCAAGAGGAGCCATGTCAGCATTTGCGGAACGGATTATGCAACGCCCGATGACACCGGGGTGCGCGATTATATTCATGTCAGCGATCTTGCGGCTGCCCATGTGCTGGCGCTGCAGGCGCTCATCGACGCCCCATCGGAGCCGCTTGTGATGAACTGCGGCTATGGTCAGGGATCATCGGTTCTTCAGGTGATTGACGCTGTCGAGCGGGTTTCTGGCATTGTGTTTGAGCGCCGCTTTGAAGGACGCCGGCCGGGTGATCCAGATACGCTCATTGCGGACAATCGTCTAACTACCAAAAGACTTGGCTGGCAACCGCGCTACAGCACCCTCGACCAAATCGTCGCCGACGCCCTTTCTTGGGAAAAGAAACTCAGCTCTTAACGGGCAAAAGAGGCCGCAAAGCAGGCTGTCTCGGTAATTGCTTGCCGATCCGGAACACCATGGCCGACGACCCAGCTTCCTCCAACGCACAAGACAGGATCCTGCGCGAGCCAGTCTGGAACCGAGGTTTTGGAGATGCCCCCTGTCGGACAGAATTTCGCCTGCCCAAATGGCCCGGCCAGCGCCTGTAACGCAGGGATACCTCCGGATGCCATTGCCGGGAAAAATTTGAAATGGCTCAAACCCAGATCAAGGCCGCGCATAATGTCACCTGCATTGGCGATGCCGGGCAGGAAAGGCACGCCACTTTCCACCGCAGCGCGGCCAAGGGGTTCGGTCAAGCCGGGAGACACTATGAATTCTGACCCGACATCTATAGCGGCCCGCAAATCGGCTGGATTGAGGACAGTCCCCGCCCCCACAATCGCGCCTTCAACTGCCTTCATCTCCTGAATGACCTCAAATGCCGCTGCTGTGCGCAAAGTGACTTCCAGAACACGCAACCCACCGGCCACCAGAGCCTCAGCAATTGGACGCGCATGGGCCGCATCCTCGATCACCAAAACAGGAATAACAGGCGATGTCCGCATGATCGAGCCGATGTCACGCATCTTGATACTCCTTTGCAAATGCCGCCGCCGCGCCAAATAGACCGGGCTGAGGGTGGGTAATCAGTTTCACTGGCAAGGTCGACATCAAGGCTTCAAACCGCCCTTTGGCGCGGAACCGCTGAGCGAAGCCAGACTTCACCAATATATCGCGCAGGCGCAGGCCCAAGCCACCGGCGATCACCACGCCCTTTCCACCTTGCGCGAGAGCGATATCACCTGCAACGCTTCCCAAGGACAGGCAGAACCTATCTACAGCGGCGGCAACCAGCGGATCTTCGCCAGACGTGCCGAGGCCCCACAATTCCCGATCTGAGTGTTGCAGAACGGCCTTGCCCTCAATCCCTGCGAGCGCCTCGTAAATATCCACAAGCCCCGGCCCCGAGACAACGCGTTCCGCCGAAACACGGCGATAGCGGGACCGCAGGCGCGCCAAAATGGCATCCTCAATGCTGTCCAGCGGCGCAAAGTCGATATGCCCACCCTCGGTTGCTACAACATGATAGTCGCCCTCGCCACGCCAGATATGGGCAACGCCTAAGCCGGTTCCCGGCCCGATGATGCTGATCGTGCCCGCACGCGGCAAATCCTCTTCTGGACCACATAAATGCAAGAAATGTTCTGAAGAGGCCTGCGCCACTGCATGGCCGACAGCTTCAAAATCATTGACCAGCACCCATTGATCCACATTCAGCTTCTCACGAATAAGCGCAGGACGGATAATCCAAGGGTTATTGGTAAACTTGATGACATCTCCCGTAACAGACCCGGCAACGGCAATCGCAACCGCACGCGGCAGATCCTGGCCCAGATGGTCGCCAAAGGCCTGCCAAGCCGTTTGGAAAGAAGCGTGTTCGGCCGTGGGCATGGTCACAGCCTCGCCAAGCGATACGACCGTCTCCGCCTCAACCTCGGCCAGCGCGAACCGGGCATGGGTGCCGCCAATATCGATGCTGACGATCTGCATTACAAACCTGCCGCCGCGAGCATTGCAGAGCCACCCTGTTCCGCGCCATCTGCAGTCAGGCGCATCAGCGTGAACAATTCCCTACCCGTTCCGTCCAGAACCTCGGGTGCCGCCACCGCCTCGCGCGCTGAAACATCGGCGAGAATTTCAATCTTGCCGTCAACTGCACACAGTCGAATGAGGTCACCATCCCGAACCTTTGCCAAAGGGCCGCCGCCCAAGGCTTCGGGTGTCAGGTGAATGGCCGCCGGAACCTTTCCACTTGCACCGGACATGCGTCCATCGGTGACTAGCGCAACCTTGAAGCCGCGATCCTGAAGTACCCCAAGCGACGGGGTCAGCTTATGCAGTTCCGGCATGCCATTGGCGCGTGGCCCCTGAAACCGAACGACGACGATAACGTCCTGATCAAGTTCCCCTGCTTGAAACGCCGCCAACACCGCTTCCTGCGTCTCAAACACACGAGCCGGTGCCTCAATCGTCCAGCGCGCTTTTTCGACCGCACTCGTCTTGAAGATCGCACGACCCAAATTGCCTTTTACAAGCCGCATCCCACCGTCAGACTGAAACGCATTGGAAGGTAGGCGTAACATTGTGTCATCAGCGCTTTGTGCGGGCGCATCCTGCCAAACCAGCTTTTCATCATGTAAGACCGGCTCTTGCCCGTAAATGGAAAGATCATCGCCCCCCACCGTCATAATATCGCGGTGAAGCAATCCAGCGACCAGCAACTCCCGAATGATAAAGCCCATACCCCCTGCCGCTTGAAAATGGTTCACATCGCCAGAGCCATTGGGGTAAATGCGCGCCATCAAAGGGACAACTGAGGATAATTCATCAAGATCCTGCCAGTCGAGCGAGATGCCCGCCGCACGCGCAATGGCCGGAAGATGAATGGCATGGTTGGTGGAGCCCCCCGTCGCCAGCAGGCCGACACAGGCGTTCACGAGAGCCTTTTCATCGACACATTTGCCCAGCGGTCGATACTCTGCCCCCGATCGCCCGATCTGCGCCAAGCGGTGGGTGGCCGCGCGCGTCAGTTCCGTGCGCAATTTTGTCCCCGGATTGACAAAGGCCGCACCGGGCATGTGAAGACCCATGACCTCCATCATCATCTGGTTTGAATTGGCTGTTCCATAAAAGGTGCAAGTTCCAGCACTGTGGTAAGATGCAGACTCTGCTTCCAGCAAATCCTCCCGGCTCGCCTTTCCTTCGGCATATAGCTGCCGCACACGTTGTTTTTCCTTATTGGGAAGGCCCGAAGGCATCGGCCCGGCCGGCACTAAGATCGCTGGCAAATGCCCAAAGCGAAGCGCCCCGATAAGCATTCCCGGCACAATCTTGTCGCAAATGCCCAGCAACAACATGCCTTCAAACATGGCATGGCTCAGCCCAACGGCCGTGCCCATAGCAATGGCATCACGACTGAACAGCGAAAGCTCCATGCCCAGCTGGCCCTGCGTCACCCCATCGCACATGGCCGGAACGCCTCCGGCCACCTGAGCTGTAGCGCCCACTTCCCGCGCGAAGATTTTGATCGCTTCCGGGTAGCGGCCATAAGGCTGGTGAGCGGACAGCATGTCGTTAAAGGCCGTGACGATGCCGATATTGGGCGCATGGCCTCCCCGGATTTGCGCCTTATCCCCCTCAGACGCGGCAAATCCATGGGCAAGATTGCCGCAGGATAATCGAGTACGGCTAACGCCGGCTTCGCCTTCGCATTCGATCATCTCAAGGTAACGCAGGCGGCTCTTCTTACTCTTTTCGATAATACGCGACGTAACATGGTCAATCATCGGATTGAGTTTAGTCATTCCAAGTCACTCCATCCCGCTCAACAAGCGCGATTGCCGATGAGGGGCCCCAACTTCCCGCCGTATAGGTCTTGGGTTCCATGTCCTTGTCCGCCCAGCCTTCGCGCATCGCGTCGATCCATTGCCATTGCGCCTCCACCTCATCGCGACGCACGAAGAGGGTTTGATCGCCTTCGATAAGATCAAGCAACAATCGCTCATAGGCAATGCGCTTACGCGTCCCCGCAAAGGCGTTGGGCATGGAGATATCGAGCGGAACCTCCTGAAGGCGCACACCGCCCCGATCCAGTCCCGGTTGCTTGGCCATAACAGAAAGCCGCACATTCTCCTGCGGCTGGATACCTATAATCAGCCGATTGGGCTGTGCTTCTGCCCCTTGGCCTGCAAAGATAGAATGTGGAACGTGCTTAAACTGGATCATGATTTCGGTTTTACGCTCCGGCAGGCGCTTGCCCGTCCGCAGGTAAAAGGGAACGCCCGTCCACCGCCAATTGTCGATATGCGCCTTGATGGCGACGAAAGTTTCGGTGCTGGACGCTCGGCCCAGCTCCTCATCATATCCCGGCACCGCAACACCGCCAATGGCTCCGGCCCGATATTGGCCGGTGACGCTTTCATTGGCGCTCAACCGTCGCAAGGACCTTAAAATCTTCACCTTTTCATCGCGGACAGCGGTGGCGTTGAAATTTGAGGGCGGCTCCATCGCTACAAGTGCCACAAGCTGCAACATGTGGTTCTGCACCATGTCGCGCAGCGCGCCGGCGCCATCATAAAAGCCCACGCGCCCTTCCAAACCTACAGTTTCAGAAACCGTAATCTGGACATGGTCGATATGGCTGGCATTCCACAAAGGCTCAAACAAGATATTTGCAAACCGCAGGGCGAGCAGGTTCTGGACCGTTTCCTTGCCGAGATAATGGTCAATTCGGAAAATCCGGTCCTCGCTAAAGGCGCTGGCGACGGCATCGTTAATGTCCCGGCTAGTGTCCAGCGACACGCCAAGCGGCTTTTCCAGCCCGATCCGGCTCATTGCAGACGCTAGGCCACAGCTCGCAAGACCAGCGATGGTCTGTTCAAACAACGATGGTGCCGTTGAGAGACAAATCGCTAGCCCCGCAGAAACGTCTCCCCCTTTCGCCGCAAGTGCCGAAAATTGGGAAGGATCCGTCGCATCTAACGACTGGTAGGAAAGGCAGGCCAAAAACGCCGGGATCGCCGCCTTGCGGTCCTCAGGCAGATAGGTCTCCAGCGCCTTAGCTGCGAATTGGCGATAGCTGTCATCATCATGGGCAGATCGCGCCGTGCCGATAATGCGCAGCCCCGCCGGAACCAGCGCATCGACATGGAGTGCGCAGAGCGAGGGCAACAACATCCGCTGCGCCAGATCGCCCGTGGCGCCAAATAGAACAAGTTTTTGAGCAGCGAATGTCATTTTAAAAATCATCCTTTATCGCGAGACTGAGCCCTAAGCCCTTTTTCCGGCAAGACAATAAGGGTGCATACGGATGCACGCGACAGCAAATGTGGCCATGGGAAACCGACCAATTCTTTTGAATAGATTGAATTCATCTTGCAGCCTTGTCATTGGGCGGCGGTGACATACGACCTAACAATCATCGGTGGCGGAATAAACGGCACGGCTATTGCCCGTGAAGCGGCCTTAAATGGCCTAACGACGCTGTTGCTAGAAAAAGATGATCTGGCCAGCCATACCTCCTCAGCCTCAACAAAGCTCATCCATGGCGGCCTGCGCTATCTGGAGTATTATGAGTTTAGACTTGTCCGAGAGGCGTTGAAGGAAAGAGAAGTTCTGCTGCGCCAAGCTCCGCATCTTATCTACCCGCTTCAATTCGTCCTGCCGCATGAATATGCGTTGCGCCCTTGGTGGTTGGTCCGACTTGGCCTGTGGCTCTATGACACCATCGGGGGGAAGATCAGCTTGCCCCGTTCCCGCGGCCTGCGCAAAACCGACACGGCATTCACAGCACCTTTAAAAAGCGGGAAGTCCAGAGGCTTTGTTTATTCAGATTGCTGGGTGGATGACGCACGCTTGGTTGTCCTGAATGCTCTTGATGCCACCTATAACGGCGCAAAGGTCCGAACGCGAACTGCCGTAAAGTCGGCAAGGCGGTCGGACGACAGGTGGGATCTGGCGCTAGACGATGGAACCAGCGTTTCGGCAAAGGCTCTAGTCAACGCCGCAGGGCCTTGGGTCGCGGACATGGTCGCGCGTTCTGGCGTCAACAGTAAGGCATCGGTTCGGCTGATTAAAGGCAGCCACATCATCGTGCCTGCTCTTTTTCAGGGCCATCACGCCTATATGCTCCAGCAGCCGGACGGACGGATCGTCTTTGCCATTTCCTATGATTATAACTCCACCCTTGTTGGTACGACAGATGAACCTGTCGACACACCCGAAGAGGCGCAGATCACCGACGCTGAAAAAGTGTATCTTTGCGCGGCCGTAAACAGGTATTTCAAACGGCAAACTGACCCGACGGACATTATCGGGACATTTTCCGGTGTGCGCCCGCTCTATGATGATGGGGCAAGCGAAGCGAAGGCGGTCACGCGCGATTATGTGCTTGAGCTTGACGATAATGGGCCGCCGCTTTTGTCTGTCTTCGGGGGTAAAATTACAACGGCCCGGCATTTGGCAGAAGAAGCCATTGGTCGTCTTGGCCGAGCAGCGCACTGGAAAACACACCCAGCAACCCGAACTGAAGTCTTACCCGGCGGCAATTTGCAGCAGGGTTTTGAGAGCTTTCTAGAGGATGTCCGGACGCGCTGGCCCTATTTGGGAGATGATCGATCAGAACGCATGGCGCGGGCTTATGGGACAATGCTCATGCAGATGCTGGCCGATGTTCGCCAACTTAGCGATATGGGCGAAGATTTTGGCGCCGGATTGACCCGGGTCGAGGTCGATTGGCTCATTCAGCACGAATGGGCCCGCAGCGCGGAAGACATTTTCTTGCGCCGCACGAAAATTGGTCTCGCGACGGGGAAAAAGACCGTCGCTGCCCTGACCCGCTATATCAACGAGCGCGGTTAGGCGGGCAGCAATTCCTTAAGCGGGATTTGTGTGTCGGCGAGCTTTTCCGGTGCAATAATGGCGCGGCTTTCAACCAGCTTGCGCCCTTGCGCATAATCTTTGACGCTGTTGACGCTATCAATGGCAATCACCCGGCCCTGCTTTAGATACAGGACAGAAAAACTACGATCCGCAGGCGATCCTCGAAGAACGGTTGCATCGTGCCCGGTTGAAAGGCCCACGGTCTGAAGCTTCAGATCATATTGATTTGACCAAAACCAGGGGGTTGCGGCGTAGTCCTGCGGATTGCCCAAGATTGTCTGGGCCGCAATTTTGGCCTGATCATTTGCATTTTGAACCGACTCCAGCCGGATGACAGCGCCATCTGCAAAACCATTGGCATGGGCTGCACAATCACCAATCGCATAGATATGGGGCAGACTTGTGCGGCACTGGCCATCCACATCAACGCCATTTGGGCCCTTTGCACCGGCCGCGATCAACGGCTCGACCGAGGGAATAATTCCAATCCCAACAATGACCATATCGGCAGGCAGGATCGTGTCATCTGCGAGTTTGACACCAGTCACATGACCATCTGCGCCGACAATCTCGGTGACGCCACAGCCAGTCCGCAGGTCAACGCCATGGGCGCGATGCTCCGCCTCATAAAAGGCTGATAATTCCGGCCCCGCCACTCGCGCTAATACCCGATCAAGCGCCTCAATCAGCGTCACCTTCTTGCCCAATTTGGTCAGGACAGCCGCGGCTTCCAAGCCGATATAGCCACCCCCAATGACGACGACACGATTGACCTGAGCCAAGTCCCCCATGATCGCATCAGCATCTTCGCGCGTGCGGACGCCATATATGCCGGCCAAATCAGCCCCGGGGCAGGACAGGCGGCGCGGATCACCGCCCGTCGCCCAAATCACAGCCCCATAGCCAATCTCGTTTCCGTCCGAGAGATGCAGTTTCTGTGCACCGGCATCGACCGAGACAACTTCAGTCCTCAGCATAAGATCAACTGATTTATCCGCCCAAAACTGGCGCGGCCGAATATAAAGGCGCTCAAACTCCTTCTCACGCGCAAGATATTCCTTGCTCAAAGGCGGGCGCTCATAGGGAGGCTCTTGCTCACGCCCGATCATCAGGATCGATCCTTCAAAGCCCAGCTGCCTCAGGCTAATCGCGGCCTGTGCGCCGCCATGGCCTGCGCCAACGATAATCACATCTGCTTTGTTCATCCAAGCCTCCCAAGTTCGCCGCCGCGTTGCGACCTTGTCACCCGCGCGTCAAGGTGGGTTTTGCCCCTTTGATGAAAAGACTTGCACAAGGCCTGCTGCGCGCGTCATAAAATAGCCGCGCCAGCCTGAACACAGGCCGCTGGGAGGATAAATCATGAGCAAGACAGAGCTGCTGCAGCTTCAACCTCCCTCGCGCGCGGCTGGATCAAAGCTGTTCCTGCAAAGCTGGATGCCAGAGACGGACCCGAAGGGCGTCATTTTGCTGGCGCATGGCTATGCCGAACATGCGGGCCGCTATGCCTATTTCGCCCAGAAATGTGTTGAATCCGGCTTCGCTGTCTACGCTATCGACCATTGGGGGCATGGGCGCTCTGATGGCGACCGGGGCTATGTGCACGCATTCTCGGTTTTTCTGGATGGCATGGCAGCCTTGCTGCGCCATGTGAAATCACTGCACCCAAACCTCCCCCGCGCGCTTGTGGGGCACAGCATGGGCGGCCTGATTGCGGGCCAACATTTGCTGAGCCATCAATCGGATTATGCAACGGCCGTCCTTTCTGGCCCGGTGGTGGCACCTGCCCAACCGGTCCCCCTTGCCACCCGCCTGATTGGCAGGGCCCTATTTGTCCTGATCCCAAAAGCCGGATTGCTTGGCCTTGATCCAAATGGCGTGAGCCGCGACCCCGAGGTTGTGAAAGACTATCTGTCCGACCCCTTGGTTTATAAGGGAAAGATGAGCGCCCGTCTTGCAGCAGAGATGCTGGATGGGATGACAAATTTGACGAACCAAGCGTCGACACTCACGCTTCCCCTTATGGTCGTACATGGCAGCCTAGATAGTTTGGCAGCGCCTCAGGGTGGACAGCTTCTGGTTGAGCTTGTGTCATCCAAAGACAAGATATTTGACCTGCGCGAAGGCCTTTATCACGAAGTCTTCAACGAGCCTGAACGCGATGCTGTTATCGCCGCAGTGATCACCCGAATTGCACAGACCATCGGCTAACGGCGCCTTTTGACCCCTCTAAAAGATTGAACATGCTCATGACCCCTCTTCTCATCGCCTTGCTTGTCATCATTGCGACGCCAATCCTGCTGTACGCTTTTGCCCCGGCACCGCTTTATCGGCAGATTCAAAAGGCTATTCGGCGCAAGGGACGGCTGACCAGAAAAACGGTGAAAGTTGCCGGGCTAGATTGGCCCTATCTTGTCGGTGGCCCAGAGGATGGCGACGTCATCGTCATGGTGCATGGTTTTGGCGCGGATAAAGACCATTGGTCCTTCTACGCCCCGCATTTGACAGACCTATATCGGCTGATCGCGCCGGATCTTCCGGGTTTTGGGGAGAATGATCTCTCGGCCGCTCGCGACTATAGCATTGCGGCGCAAACCGCGCGGTTGATCGCATTTTTGGATGCCATGGGCATTGAACGCTGCCAGTTGGGCGGCAACAGCATGGGCGGCTATATCGCCTTGCAGGCCGCCCTTGATTACCCAGGCAGGCTCAAATCGCTCACCCTTCTCAACAATGCAGGCGTTGCAGGGGCCAATGAAAGTGAGCTTCAACAGATGGCAGGTGACGGCGCAAACCCGCTTGTCATGCGCGAATTTGCGGATGTTGATCGGTTGATGGCCTTTGTCTCCCACCGCCCCCGGCCCATTCCGACGCAGTTCAAGAGAGTTATGTTCAAAGAGGCCAAACGACGCGAGGCTTTGCTGGACAGCATTTTCTGGGCAATTGCCGCAGATTCTTTGGAACGCCCGGTCAATGATCGGCTTGCAGACGTTAAAACACCGACATTGGTTGTCTGGGGCCGTCATGATCGCCTGATTGATGTGAGCTGCGTTGCCCTCATCAAGGCAGGCATCCCAAATTGTCAGGCCGTTATCCTTGAAGACATCGGTCATCTTCCGATGATTGAGGCCCCAGAAACATTGGCCACGCATCACCTGCCCTTTTTGGCCAAAGCCTGATCATGCGGCATGATCGTTTGATCATAATATGCGCAACCGCATGACCAGCTCTCGTGCTCAGAATATCGTTCGCATTGAGCCGGGCGGATCCTCCCCCGCCAGCCGCACTCTGCCCGTCGAATGCCCGATTGCGATTGAGTATAACGGCATAGGCTATGCCGTGATGATGGCGACGCCCGAGGATCTGGAAGATTTTGTCATCGGATTTTCGCTCTCTGAACGCATTGTCGCCGCGGCAGACGATATCCTAGCCATAGAATGCCATGAAACCCCAATGGGGTGGATTGTAAGGATCACTCTATCACCCGACCATGTGGAGCCCATGCTGGCACGCGTCCGAGTGCGCGTGTCCGAAGGCAGTTGCGGCCTGTGCGGTATGGAGAATCTGGAACAAATCGCGCGCCCCCTGCCCCGCATCACGGCTGAGACTGACATCGATTCCAAGGCTCTCTTTTCCGCGCTGGACCACCTGCGTGAACATCAACCGCTCAACGCCGCGACAGGCGGCGCACATGTTGCGGCCTTCTGCGCTCTAGATGGCACCATCCTCTGCGCCCGCGAAGACGTTGGCCGCCATTGCGCGCTGGATAAGCTGATCGGGGCCTTGGCGCGGTCTGGGCGTCATCCGGCAGATGGCTTCTTCCTTCTCTCCTCTAGATGCAGTTACGAGTTGGTCGAAAAAACGGTGATTGCCGGCTGCACCCTTCTTGTGACGATATCCACAGCAACCACGCTTGCCGCTGACCGCGCCGAGGCAGCGGGTCTCATGTTGATCGCGCTCGCGCGGCCCGATGCCATGTTGCAGATCACGCCGTCTTCAACCCCGCAATAGCGCCTAAACCCAGCAAACCTGAACGATAGGGCAGATTGTTATTGCCCCTGCCCGGCCGCATGCCCGGCGTAAGACAGATCGACCCGAGGGAGTGCACATGCCAATGAGCCGCGCAGTCGCTGCAAAGCGTGTTGCCATTGTGGGGGCCGGAATTTCCGGGCTCTCTTGCGCGGCTGAACTCCAGGCAGCGGGCTATGACGTCACGCTATTTGATAAAGGGCGCGGTCCCGGCGGGCGGATGTCCAGCCGCCGTTTCTCAACGCCTTTGGGCGAAGCCATCGCCGATCATGGCGCGCAATATTTCACCGCGCGTGACCCCGCCTTTCTGACGCAAGTGAGCGAATGGGAAAGCGCTGGGATTGCCGCCCCATGGCCCGATATTTCGGACGATGCCTGGGTCGGTGTGCCGACTATGAATCAGATTGTCCGGCACATGGCGACGACGCTGAATGTGCATTGGAATGTGCGGATCACGACTGCGTCTCAGCGTCACAATGGCTGGGTTCTTTCTGGGGAAGACGAAGACGTTGACGGCCATTTTGACATATTGGTTCTCGCCATTCCGTCTGAGCAAGCCGTAACACTCTTGGCGCAGCATGATTTCGGCATGGCCCGTGAGGCCATGCTAGCGCGGTTTCAACCCTGCTGGACTGCCATCTTTGCCTTCGATTCACCCTTGCCAACCGAGGCCACCCATATACGCGATGGCCATGTTATCGGCTGGGCATCGCGCGAGACAAATAAACCGGGTCGCACAGGCTTGGAGCGCTGGGTGGTTCAGGCAAGTGCCTCTTGGTCCGCAGACTGCCTTGAAGAGCCCGCCGAAGACGTCGCCGACGCATTGTTGACGGCGCTTGCTAATGAACTCCAACTCCCCCCGCTTCAGCCTATAGCGCACTCCACCCATCGCTGGCGCTTTGCCATGTCTACTGGCTTGGGCACGGGATCGCTTTGGAACAGCCATATAGGCCTTGGCGTCTGCGGCGACTGGCTCCTCGGCCCCCGCATCGAATGCGGCTGGCTTTCCGGGCGTCATTTGTCTGGAAAAATATTGGTTGAAGAACTGGTGACTGTTGCCGATTAAATTTGGCTGGTGGATGTATTGGTCTATGCAATCCACAAGCGACATGATTGAAGTGAATTCACCAATTAGGCAGCTTGAAGCACCTCAGCAACATGTTGGGGCTCAGCCTCAATCAACGGAAAATACGCCCGCACAGCCAACGGAGGCAGGGTGCGCCCAATTTCATACTGCCGAATATTGGCCAATGGGATTGAATAACGCGCGGCGAATTGAGCCTGCGAAAGCCCAAGGCTGTTCCGCAATTTCCGGATTCGGCGGCCCATTAATGCTCGTTCAAGGCCAGCGTCACTAACGGCGCGGTCTTCAGCATCATCGGGATCAGCAGGAATAGCTATCGTAGATTCTTTGCTCATTAGGGTTGCTCCTTCGCACCGACAGAAACCGAACTGCACTTGCTCGATAAACAAAAATGGCAATCCACAACTTGCCATCGATCAAACCAATTGCCTTGTAGCGATCTTCCTGATCTCCATCCCTGATTGTTGGGACAATCAGCACGTCTCCATCATCAAAAACCTTGGCCTCATGGGTGAGCGAGCCGCCATGCTTGGCCAGATTGGTAGCCTCCTTATCGCCATCACCGCATGAAGACGCCGCCCTTGACGTCGAAGGTCGAACCGGTAGCAGACACAGCA
>JBJTAW010000165.1:0-4979 GCA_046091025.1 Chakrabartia sp.
GCCGCAGCCACAATCGCAGCCTGAGAGTCTGCGATTGTGCCATCAAGATCGACGCCAATGGCTTTGCCGCCAGATGCCTTAATGGCGTCTGCAACCTCACGGGCCCAGTCGCCCATCAGATCACCGATGACGACAGCCGCGCCTTCGCTTGCCAATCGCTTTGCCGTTGCGGCCCCAATGCCGCGGCCACCGCCTGCGACAATACCCACTTTGCCTGAAAGTCCGCGCACGCCCTACTCTCCCAGATATGCGCAACCAATATGTTGTTAGATTACGCATATCTGTGTCGAGATGTCGTTTCAATCGAAATTTGCAGTATTTCAGCCGAATTTTGGACTATTCCGCAGCTTCGGCAAAAGGCACGCCGTAATGGGGATCATCCTCATTGCACAGGCGGTTGGTGCCTTCCCACAGGCCCTCAGGCGGAACAGGCGTAATGCCCAATTCTTCCCGGATATCAGCGATTTGCCAGTCAGCCATGGCGCGCCAATCTGCGAGCATAATCGGGTATTTCCAATTCCGGCCCTGCACCGCGCCCTGATATTCGGCTTCCAGATTGAGCGTCATGGCTTCGGCATAATGGAGCCCGTCCTTCATGATCGTCTTGGCCTTCAGATAGGTCGCAACGCGGCTCAGGAAAGCGGAGAGCTCTGGACAGAAATAGCGGGCTTTGGCGTGCATATTCGCGTTGAGTAGGGCCACTTCGCCGCCATGGTTCGGCCCGAAGCCCGACACGATATGCTCGATGTCATGCGTCAACGCCGTTTGCCGCAGATAAAAGGTGAGATCGTTCACCACTTCAATTTCGCGATAGAAGATGTCGAGTTCATAGCCTGAATTCACCATGAAGTCGTAAAGCGCGGCCCCCAGCGTGCCCGGTGCGCAATCTTTCACGTCATCCTTTTTGAAGTCGGCGAGGGCTTTTTTGTCGCACCATTGCTTGAAGCGGGGAAGGCGGGCCTTCTCTTCTTCGAACAGCATCATGACCCGGCCGAAATCCTCACTCATCATCAGGATTTGCGCGACTTCGGGAATGAACGCAGTATTGGGCAGGTCTGGCCCGTTTCGGCGCAGCATTTCTTGCGCGATCAGGTTTCGCAACTCGGCATTGTTGAGGTATTTGGAGGAACTGATGAGGACCGAGCTTTCGGTCTCCACCTGACGGATCCCGCCATTGAAATAGGCGCGTTCGCCTTCGCCAACTTTGACTTCCATGGGCCTTACTCCGCTGCTTCCAAAGCCTGGTCTATGTCATTGGCCGGGCTTAGGAATTGGCCCGGCTTAGCGCCTGTATAGGCCCCGCCTTCGAAGGTTGGAACGCCATTGACCAAGGTCAGGCGCGTTGGCAGCGGCGGGCGAGTGAAGCGCCATGTGGTACCGCCCTTTCCGTCGGGCACATCCCACGCCTTTTCGAACTGACGATAACCGACTTCATCCATGTGGAAGACAGCAATATCGGCGCGCTTTCCCGGCGAAATGACGCCGCGATCTTTCAGGAAAAAGTGCTCGGCCAGCTTGCCGGTCATCACATGGATGGCCTCTTCCAGCGTCAGCGATTTTTCTTCCTGCACATATTTGGTCAGGAGGAGCGCATTCTCACCGCCGCCGCACAGCATCTGGAGGTGCGCGCCCGCGTCGGAGATATTTCCGACTGTTTTGGGGTCCTTCATCAAGGCGATGGTCAGCGCCTCATCCTTGGGGAAGGGGGCCATGTGCACGGTCGACAGCAAGCCGTTTTCGAGAATCCAGTCAGCCATCGCGTCAGACCGGTGGATGCCGCGGCTGTCGGCAAATTCCTTGAGTGTCCCACCGATTGGCCCGACGCCGTTCTCGCTGTCGAGCATCAACAGGTCTTGCGGGTTTTTAAGCGGGGAGTGATCCCAAGCCTGTGTGTCCCAGCTTTCGCGTGCCCGCGCCCGCCAGTCCGGATCACGCAACAGGCGCTCCTTTTCCGCATGGGTTTCGGCCAAGACGACCTCATGCCAGACATAGTCGTTCGACTGCGCGAAGATCAACGACTTGGTGATCGAGAGCACAGACGTGGGGGAGACGTGCGCGAAGCCCGGCCACACATCGATGCCGGCTGCACGCATCTCTTCAATTGTCTTCTGCATTTCGGGCAGGATGCCGGCCTGGAACCATAATGTCGGGATGCCGCCTGCGATTTGGACGCGGATCTTGCGGCCGGTTAGCAATTTTTCGAGCCGCTTGAGGTTGGCGGGGCCATTCATCCGCATGAAAGTGTCGACGATGATTTGATAGCAGGTGTTGGGATGGCGATCCATCACGTCAAACAGGGCAAGGAATTCGGCGTCATCGGCCAGCATTGAGGGCACGGGGCGGTTCTCACCGTCATGATCGTGCATATTATCTGACAGGCCCAGCGCGCCTGCGGCCAATGCGTCGTCAAGCAATTCTGCCATCTTGGCGATCTCTTCCGGCGTCGCAGCGCGATCCCAAGCATCCATGCCCAGCGCAGCAAGGCGCAGCGGGATATGCCCGACATAGCTGGCATAATTCAGAGGGACCTTGACGCTGGCCTCGAATGAGCGGCGATATTCAGACCATGTCGTCCAGTCCCAAGGCACATTCTGCTGAAACGGGCCAATTGGAATGTCTTCGAAGAAGGAGAAGATGCCCATGACTTCATCGCGCGCCTGCTTGGACGGGTGCAGCGGGGCCATGGAGAAGCCGCAATTGCCAAGGATCATCGTCGTCGCCCCATAGCCGGGCAGGGGGTCGAGATCCGGCTGCCACCACATGGAGGCGTCATAATGGGTGTGGCTTTCGATAAAGCCGGGCGACACGATACAGCCCTCGGCATCGAACACGCGCTCACCTGCTGGCAACAGGTTCGCTCCGACTTCGGCGATGACGCCGTTCTTAACGCGGACATCTGCCGCGAAAGCTGCAGCGCCGGTGCCGTCAACTACGGTACCGTTCTTGATCAGGATATCGCTCATCCTCTTCTCCATTCTTGTGTTTCGAGCCCTTTAGACCTCGGTGATTCTGCCACAGAGTATGTTCCTAACGCGGCTGGGCGTCCATCCACGGACTTGCACGCAAGATCATTAAATGATCTATATCGTATCGTGAAACGATCGCATGCCCTTCTTCCGCCACTGCGGCAAATGCTCCGAGCCGCGGGTTGGACCGCACCTCGGCTGGCGGAAACACTAGGCGTGGGGGAGGCGACGGCCAAGCGCTGGCTTGCCGGTCGCGGCCTGACGCTCGACGGGTTGGACCGGTTGATGGGCATCGCCGGGACGGACATCTCCGAGCTCTCCCGGCTGGCGGATGGCGCACGTGAGGGGCTCGCCCAAGAACTTACCCTCGCGCAGGAACGGGCGCTCAGTCGGGACTCGTTTTTGTCCTTTCTCTTCATCGTCATCTTGGGCGGCTATAGTCCGACAGAAATTGCCAAGGATTTCGATGTCACCCCACGTCAGATGGAAGCCGCGCTGCTTCGTTTGGAGCGATTGGCACTGATTGACCGTCGCCCTGGCTGGCGCGTCAGGCCTTTGGTGGACAGATCCATCGTCTGGCGTAAAACGCCGATGCGCGCGATGTTTGAGGAGCGCATGAAAGCGCAGTTTCTGGAAATGGATTTCGCCGATGAGGGCGCGGTCTATGCCTCTGAAGTGCTAAAGCTGTCCGCACAAGGGGCGGCCACCCTTGCTGAACTGATTGAACAGCATCGGCGCGATGTGCAGGCTCTAGCCGAACGGGATCGGGATAGGGCGCATCTGCCGCGGACATGGCACGGGATGCTCTGTGCCGCACGGCCGCTCGATATGTCGGGATTGGATAGTTTTGAGGGAGACATGGTGTGACACGGGCACGACTGACAGGGAGGCGCGCGCTTATCACCGGCGCGGCGGACGGCATTGGCGTTGGCATTGCGCGACGTTTTGCAGCGGAAGGGGCCCATGTCGTCCTCGCCGATTTCGATCATGAAAAGGCGGCTGAAGAGGCTAGGTCGCTGACTGATGCGGGCTTTTCCGCTCAGGCGATGTTTGTGGATGTGACGGACAAGAGGGCGGTCGCCGCAATGATGGCAAATGCGGCTCCGGTCGATATTCTTGTCAATAATGCCTATCGCGGCAGCGGCGTCGCGCTGATCGAGAAAAAGTCTGATGAAGATTTCCTCTCCGCGCTCGGCATGAACCTTTGGGGTGTCAAATGGGCGATGGAAGCTGCCTTGCCGCATATGAAGTCGCAAGGCTGGGGGCGCGTCATCAACATGGGGTCGCTAAACGGCGTCAACGCGCACATGGGCAGTGCGGACTATAACGCCTCCAAAGAGGCTTTGCGCGCCTATACACGCACCGCGGCGCGCGAATGGGCGCCCTATGGCATTTGCTGCAATGTCATCTGCCCTGCGGCATGGTCTGCCTCGTCACGGCGCATGGCAGAGATGCAGCCCGGCATGATCGCCCAGATAAACGCCGCCAACCCAATGGGACGGCTGGGTGATCCGGAGGCGGACATTGCAGGCGTCGCCCTGTTTTTCGCCAGCGATGACTGTCGATATGTGACCGGCAACACCATCTATGCCGATGGTGGCGGGCACATTAACGGCGTGGCTTGGGCGCCGACATTTGAGGATTAGGGCTGTGTCGCCTCCAACTCTGCCAGTTTCGCACGCGCTTTTGCAGCCATATCGAGATAGATAAGGCCTTCTTGCACCGGCATATCGGGTTCGGCGATGCGTGCGAGGTAGACGTCGATAACGAGCTTCAGCGCCTTGGGATCCTCCGGCGCGCCGAAATAAGCCCAGTCGGCTAAGCGCGCGGCAAGCATCGGATTGGCAAGGAGCAACGCGCGAGCGCGATTTTCAATGGCGTCGAGACCGCCTGCCAGCCGCAGGACGTCGCGGGCTTCGGCCACGACCTCAGGCTCGGTAGAGAGCATGGCGCGGGCGATGAGCGCCGATTTCGGCCCGCCAAAGCCATCCTGCCGTGCCATATGCTTCACAA
>JBJTAW010000166.1:0-7407 GCA_046091025.1 Chakrabartia sp.
GTATTCGGACGGCCCTCTTTTTTTGAGCGGGCGCCCATTTGCGGCGCCCTTTTTTATTTCGGAATGCCGAGTGTGTCGGCAGCCGCCTTAATCCGTGCAACCGCGCCCTTATCAGCGCTGAAGATTTGCAGCGCCTTGTCTCTGGCTTGCTTGGCTTTATCTTTTTGACCCATCACCATGCGTGCGCGCATCAAGCGTAACCAGCCCGCTTCATTGCGGCCATCCGCGGCCAGTTTACGCTCCAGCCCATTGACCATCTCATTGACCATTGCGGCCTGCTGGCTTGGAGGTAGCGAAGAGGCCTGCGCCAATTGGGAGGCTGACGGCCCAGGGATAGCATCTGTCGCTGGAGAACTTGGCATAGGCGCAGGCGCGGATGCGACCATGCGCCCTGATACATCGATCTTATGTTCGGCGGCGACCTTGGCGATAGTGTCGCGGACACCCTGCTCCCAAGGCGCGCCTTTTGGGGTGTCGTTTAACAGCGCGATCCAGTCGTTAATCGCGCCCTGACTGTCTCCCTCAAGATCCTTTTGGACGCCAAGGAAATAGCGTGCTCGGGGGTCTTTCGGGTCGATCGTGAGCGCCTTGCGGAAGGCCGCGACAGCCTCCTGCCCGAACGGGCCTGTCGACTCTTGGACAAGCGACTCGCCCAAGCTTGACCAATAATCTCCATTGTCGGGGGCAATTTTGGTCGCATTTCGATAGGCTTCGGCCGCTTTTGCATAGTTTCCTATGTTGAAGCGTGACCAGCCGAGCATACGCCAGCCATCCGCATCATTGGGATTCTGAGCAAGTTTCTGTTCCAAAGCGGCGATAGACTGCTCAATGTCTCTGCCGGGAGCTCGAGATTCAGAGGCGGTAACCGGGCTGTTTGAGCCATTTGACCGGACAACAGACCAAGAGACTGCGGCCACGGCAACGCATATCGAGCCAATTAGGATATGCTTTGACTGAATTTCAAATCTCTTTGGCATTTATACTCCTATGCCCGCAGGGCTATGTCGCTTGCGCTTCCCTAATAGACTGTGCGACAACATAAAAAGAGGTAAATATTTTATTTACGACTTTTTTTAAGTCACGCAGCGGGGGCGTGCGGCTTAGCGGGGGGCATTAACGTGACAAGCACCTATAAGGTGGCAATTGTCGGTTCGGGACCGGCGGGATTGAGCGCGGCTGCGCGTGCAGCGCAACTCGGCATGGCCCATGTTCTTTTGGAAAAGACGGACCACCTGTCTGATACCATTTTCCGCTATCAAAAAGGCAAGCATGTCATGGCGACGCCCAGCCAGTTGGTGCTGCGGTCTGACATGGATTTTGATGCCGGAAAGCGTGAGAAGATCCTCCAGACTTGGAATGATCAAGCCGCTAGCCAGAATGTTCTTGTCCGCTATCGCTCCGAAGTCACAGCCATTACCGGTGGCCCGGGTAAATTTGAGCTGAAACTGGCGGATGGGGAAACAATCAACGCCGAAGCCGTCATTCTTGCCATCGGCACCCAAGGTAACCCCAATTTGATGCGCTGCCCCGGCGGCGATCTGCCTCATGTTGAATATCAGCTGGATGATCCAACTGCGATTTTGGATGAACATATTACGGTTGTCGGTGCTGGAGACGCAGGCATTGAAAATGCCCTCGGCCTCGCAGCTGATCCGGAACAGCGCAATGTGGTTTCAATCGTCAATCGTTCTGCTGATTTTAGCCGGGCAAAGGATGCCAACGTCAAAGCCCTGACGGCTGCGGCCGAAGAAGGCCGAGTGACGATTTTCACCGAAACCTCAACCAACCTGATTGAGGCGGATCACAACGTCATCGACACGCGTGATGGGGAACTGCGCATTCCGTGCAATCGGATCATTGCGCGTATGGGGTCTGCCCCTCCCCGTGGCTTTGTCGAATGCTGCGGTATTGAATTTAGCAGTAAGGACCGGGAAGCCTTCCCGATCCTGTCCCCAGTGTTTGAATCGACTGCGCCTGGAATCTTCGTCATCGGTGCACTTGCCGGTTATCCACTCATCAAACATTGCATGAACCAAGGCTATGACGTCGTGGAGTTCATCAATGGGAATGCTGATCTCAAGCCTGCGGACGAGCCGATTTTGGAAGCCAAATTCCGTGCGCTTCCGGGCAAGCTGTCTGTGGACGAGTGGCTCGACCTGTTGCGCGCCCAAATTGATATCTTGCGCGAACTCACGCCCCTTCAAATGCGCGAATTCACGCTGGACAGCGATGTTAGCTTTGTACGCAAGGGCGATGTCGTTTTTGAACGTGGTGCACCGGGTTCTTCCCTGTTCAATGTGGCGCAGGGCTCTGTTCATGTTCAGGTAAGCCCGACGGATCCCTCCATCATTGTTCCCATCGGCTCAGGCGCGATGTTTGGGGAAGTCGGCCTGATTTCCGGACGTAAACGTGGTGCAACCGTTGTGGCTGCTGAAGACAGCATCCTGATGGAAATTCCGCGCACAGCGGCGCTTAAGCTGATTGCAACCGTGCCGACGGTCAAGCGTGCCGTCACTCGCGTGTCGATTGAGCGTCAGTTGCTCCAGCTCTTCAAAGCCGGGTTGAGCCCAGCAGATATTGCTGATGTTGTTGAAAGCGCTGAAACGATCAGCGTGCGCGCTGGTGATGCGATAATCAGTGAAGGCGATGAGAGCTACGATATTTACGTCATTCGCGTTGGATCTATGGTGGTTGAACGGACCATTGGCGGCAAAGCTGTGTTCCTCTCCTATCTTCCCGCGGGCTCCTATGTCGAGGAAATGGCCCTGATTGAGGGCGGTCGCCGGACGGCCACCGTGCGTGCCGCCGTCAAGTCGGAAGTGATTAAGCTCAATGGTGATGCCTTTAGAGGCCTTTTGGAGCGCAATCCGGCGCTGCTGGAGCGGCTCAAGGTCGATATGGCGACGCGTAAGGATGTGAACGCGCATATTGAGACGATGAAGAGCACATTCTCTGATGTGTCGGACATGTATTCTTCGGTCGCGAGCTTTCTTGTTGAGAACGGGATTGGCGAAGCCACTGACGTTCTGCTGATTGATGAAAAGCTCTGCGTCGGCTGCGATAACTGTGAAAAGGCCTGCGCGGATAGCCATGACGGTCTGTCTCGATTGGATCGGGAGGCGGGTAAAACCTATGCCCATCTGCACGTGCCAACGTCGTGTAGGCATTGCGAGCATCCGCATTGCATGGCCGATTGCCCGCCCAATGCGATCCATCGCGGGATTGATGGGGAAGTGTTCATTGATGACACCTGTATTGGCTGTGGCAATTGCCAGCGCGGCTGCCCCTATGGCGTAATCCGGATGGACAAGGTGCCGCCGGAAAAACCACCTCTGCTCAATTGGCTGCTCTTTGGCACAGGCCCCGGCCCCGGGGAGCCTAGCGCCAAATGGTCAAAGAAACATGGCAATCCAGAAGCGCCTAAAAAGGCCATTAAGTGCGATATGTGCTCTGGCCTCGAAGGCGGACCAAGTTGCGTGCGCGCCTGCCCCACGGGAGCGGCCATTCGCATTTCGCCGGAACAGTTCTTAAGCGTTTCACAATTGCAGAAGGGCGATTAAACCATGGCATCGCACCCTTCTGGAAATGGCAAAAAGCGTCTTGGCGGGACGAGCCATGTCTCCTTCCTTAAATATGCGGACTATCGCTGGCTGAAGATTTCAGCGGCGCTCTCTGCCCTCGCCCTGTTCAGCTACGCGCTCATTGATGTTGAACCACGGCACAGCGGCAGCAGCTGGTATGGCTATACGCTCGGCACAATTGGCGCCGGGTTGATCCTCTGGCTTGCGCTGCTTGGATATAAAAAGCGGTCAATTAAGCCTGGGCAATGGACTTTGAAGTCCTGGGTTTCCGCGCATGTCTGGCTGGGGTTGTCACTCATCATTGTTGCCACATTGCATTGCGCCTTTCAATTCGGCTGGAACGTCCACACGCTGGTTTATGTGCTCATGATGATCGTCATCGTCTCCGGCATTTATGGCATTTGCGCTTATACCATCCTGCCCAAGCATCTCAGCGCCAATCGCGGCGATATGACGCAGTTTGAAATGCTGGATAATCTGCGCAGCATTGACCGCCAGCTTCATGATGCCACTCAGCCATTGAGCATGGAGTTCGCGACGCTGATCGGGGAGTCCCTGAATAATGATCCCTTTCCAGGGACAATGCTGGCGCGCCTGAGCGCTCGCTACCCTGACTGCCCAACCCATGCGGCGTTCGTTACAGTGAGCGCGGCTGCAAAAGATCGCACGGTCGATAACGCTGAAGATCTTGCGCGAGCGGCTCAAATTCTGTCCCGCAAGGTTGCAGCGCTCAGCAATATTCGGCGCCATCTTCAGCTCAAAGCCCAGCTGGAGATTTGGCTCTATTTCCACGTCCCAGTGACGTTCGCATTGATTGCGGCCCTGACGGCCCATGTCGTCAGCGTATTCTTCTATTGGTGATCCGCTCATGACCTTCATCGTCCATCACGTCAGCTTCACCAAAGACGGCCGCGAAATTATTCGCTCCAAAGACTATGATCAGTCGACCCTGTCAGTTGGGCGCAGCCCTGGTTCTGACATTGCGTTGACGGACGTCGCCGTTCCGCTCGATCATGCGCGCATAACGGCCGAGGTGGATGGTAGCCTCACCATAACTGCGATTGGTGGCGCTCCCTTCACGGCCAATGGCCGCAGCGTGACGACGATCTCATTGGGGCGCGGCGATGGTGGCGTGCTGAACTTTGGCAGTCACGAGTTTAACATCAGTCGCTCGGGCGAAGACATTTCCATCAAGATTGAGCGAAAGGCAGCGGTCGCTGATTCCAGCGAGGCAAAGGACAGCAAGAAGGTGTTTTCCCTCGGCAATGTCGGCGGAAAAATGCGCCTGCCCGCTTGGGCTTTGGTGGTCACGATCATTGCAACACTGCTCGTTTGGCCCATTTGGACTTGGTCCAGTTTTCACATGGCAAAAACACGCGGCGGCAGCGTTCATGCAGATCAGAGCTGGTCGCCCGGCCCAATTTCCTTGGCCCATGCCTCCTTTGCTAACGACTGCCAAGCTTGCCACGTCAATGCGTTTGAATCTGTGCGGGATAGTAGTTGCGTTGCCTGTCACAAAGATATGCCGGAACACGCAGATGCCCATGGCCTGAGCGCAGCAAAAGGATCGCCCAATCCTTTCCGCTCCGTTCTCAATGCAACGTCGCGCATGTTTAACCGCCCAGAAAACAGCTGTGTGGACTGCCATTTGGAGCATGAAGGCGCGGTCTCCTCGCCGCCCACGCCACAGCGTTTCTGTACCGATTGTCACGACGGTCTGAGCACGCGGGTTACAACGACCAAATTGCTCGATGTGGGTGACTTTGCGACCAAACATCCGGAATTCCGGCCTGGCATTGTGACCAATGCTGGCGACCCACCTGTTATTAAGCGGATCTCCCTTTCGGCGAACCCGAAAGAAAATACGGGACTTAAATTCCCTCACGCCATGCACCTATCCTCCACAAATGGCGTGGCCCGTATGGCGACGACTCTTCCAGCCTATAAAAAGGGCGGCACGTTCGGCCTCACCTGTAACGATTGCCACACACCATCGGCCGACAAATCAACCTTTGAAGCCGTTGATATGGAGAAGAATTGCAGCAGCTGCCACAGCCTTGGTTTAGGTAAGGTCGGCAACACAGTGCTGACCCTTCGTCATGGCGATGCGCGGCAAACAATTGCCGAAATCAAGGCGCTGTATCGCGGGGCTAACGCGCAATCGTTGCCCAGCAATGGGTTCCTCGCTGGTCGCCATGTGCCCGGAGCTGCTCGCCCATCCCCAAAAGCCGCAACGGCCATTCCAAATGCAGATGCTGCGATCCGCCGTGTCTTTTCCCAAGTCGGCACTTGCTATGAATGCCATCAGGTAGTTGCGCCCGCCAATCCGGCCAGCCTGGACTTCACGGTAAAGCCCGTGTCCGTGCCCAAATTTTATATGTCAAAAGCATGGTTTGACCATAAAGCGCATGACACCGCTAAATGCGAAACTTGCCATAAGGCACCAAAATCAAAAAGCTCGGCCGATGTGCTGATGCCGGGCATCAAGACCTGCCAGAGCTGCCATGCCGGGGCGACGCCGCAGCATGATAAGATCCAGTCCACATGTTCTATGTGCCATGGCTATCACTTTGAGGACGCGCTTAAGACCAAGGTCGGGACCAGCTCAGTAAAGGCGGATGCCTCATCCAAGACGGATTTCAGAAAGCCGAGTTGAGCCATTGGCGCGAATTGACTTAAATAATTAAAAACAAAATAGAATTGCCGTAATCTTTTTAAGAAATTGGAAATGCCTCTTCACCACCGAGAAGGATAATCCGGTAAAAATTGAGCAGCGGTTGAACCGGATGATGCTGGCGTATGGCATATTCTAACGGTCTAAATAGTTGCTCTAACAAAGGCTAAGCCATGTTGATTGCACAGATTACGGACATTCATCTGGGGTTTGAGCCGGATAATCCGGCGGAATTTAATCGTCAGCGCTTTGACCGTATTATTGCGAAACTGCTGAGTATGTCTCCCGCGCCCGATCTGGTGGTGTGTTCTGGTGATTTGACGGATAAGGGCGATGAAGGCAGCTACCGTCACCTAAAGGACGCCCTGTCGCCGCTTTCGTGCGAGACATATTTGTGTGTGGGCAACCATGACGACCGCGATAATTTTCTGAAGCAGTTCCCTTCAACGCCATCAACCGGCGGCTTTGTGCATTATGCGGTTGATAAAGAAGAGTTTGTTCTGGTCGTATTGGACACGCTTGAGCCTGGCCAACATGGCGGCGCTTTTTGTGAGGCGCGCGCAACTTGGCTTGAGGATACGCTGAACCTCTATGCCGACCGCCCCATTATCATTGTCCTCCATCATCCGCCGGTGCATCATGGCATTGAATGGATGGATACCGACCCTGATGCCCAATGGCTCAAACGCCTTGCAAATGTTGTGCGCGGTAGGGCCAATATTAAGGCGATGTTGGCGGGGCATGTTCACCGATCCTTCACAACCAACTTTGAAGGACATGTTCTGTCCGTCACAGCCTCTTCCGCGCCCCAAGTCGCGTTGGAGCTTGCGCCGATGGACCCGTCCACCCCAGATGGCCGCCCCTTAGTTGTCGCGGAAGAACCAGGTTTTTCGTTGCACCATTGGACCGGAAACGGGCTTGTCTCTTTTTTCCAAGACGCTGGAGACTATGATATTCTCGCCCGCTACGATGCGTCGCTTCAAGGGTTTGTCCAGAGCATGCTTGCGCACAAATGATGCGCGATATTGCCTAACGATGATTGCAAGATTGAGGGATAAGTCCTGACCAAAATGTGGTCCGCATTTCTCACCCAGTTATGTCGTTCATAATGACCTTATCTTGCCGCCAATACGGCATCGAATTTCCGGCGAA
>JBJTAW010000167.1:0-2511 GCA_046091025.1 Chakrabartia sp.
ATATTTGGGGCGTTCCCAGCCATAGGTTTCGCCATAGACGACTCCTGCGGCCTTCAGCTTTTCATACCAAGCGCTAGTCTTTTGCGGACGGCCGTCGGGCTCTTCCTCGCCCGGCAGCCGGGTGGTAAACGTCATCCGATAATCCAGGAACACCTTGTCGCGGCTATAATCTTCATCGGCATACGGGCCATAACGGCGCGGGTCGAACTCAGTCATGTTGATGTCGGCATCACCGAACACCATCCATTGCGCCAGATATTTACCAGAGCCACCGCCTTGCGCGATGCCAAAGCTGGTGCCGCAGCAATGCCAGAAATTTTTGAGGCCCACAGCCGGGCCCAATAACGGCCCGCCATCGGGGGTATGCGGGATAGCGCCATTGACGAAGCGCCTCAGGCCAACCTCGCCAAATATCGGCATCCGCTCCATCGCGCGTTCAAGCCAAGGGGCAATCCGCTCTAGATCTTCGGGAAACAGCTCGCTCGTCGACTCCCATTCCGGGTGTCCGCCGCGCGGGGCCCACGCCTCGGCCAAGCCTGTATTCTCATACACGCCGATTAGGCCGCTTTTCTGTTCCTGGCGGAAATAGCCCGACACATAAGGACAACGCATAACGGGGATTTCTTCTTCGCGATCCTTAAACGCTGGAATAGGATCAGTGACGACGTAATGATGCTCCATATTCGTCACGGGAATATCAATGCCTGCCATTTGCGCGATTTGCCGCGCATAGCAACCGGCCGCATTGACGACGATTTCGGCACGAACAGTGCCTTTTACGGTTTCCACATCCCATTCGCCTGACGGCAATTGAGTCAGGCCCGTCACACGGTTTTTGCGGACAATCTTTGCCCCCATATTTTTTGCACCAATGGCAAGGGCGTTACACAAGCCTGAGGGATCGGCATGACCGTCGCTCATCGTCCGTGCGCCCGCGATCACGCCGTCGGTCGTCACAAAGGGGTTGATGCGCCGAATCTCTTCTGGATCAATAATCTCCATGTCGAAGCCGATGATCTTCGAATAACCATGGATATATTTGAACCAGGCCAATTCCCGCTCATTGGTCGCCAGACGAATGCCGCCAGACTTATGCCAGCTGACATACTGACCCGTAATCTCTTCCAGCTTGGGATAGAGTTCATTGCTGTAGGCGTGGATTTTCGCCAGATTATAGCTGCCCGTGATGCTTGGGCACTGCCCCGCCGCATGCCAGGTGGAGCCTGATGTCAGCTCATCCTTTTCGATCAAAAGGCAGTCCGTCCAGCCAAGCTCTGCGAGATGGTAAAGCAAACTTGCTCCCATGATTCCGCCGCCGATGATTACAACTCGTGCCGATGTTTGCATGGCAAGCCCGCTCCTGATGGGGATATTTGATCCTGATAATAGGCCGCAGACGCAAGCAGCGACAAATGGCTATTATGCTGGGATTGGTTCAAAAAATTTTCGGATCACATTTCCACCAGCTTTGCTAGGAGGCACCAGCCACAAAGTCTGGGAAAGGCCAATCAGAATGACAACAGCCGTCGTAACAGGTGCAGCACAAGGCGTGGGCCTCACCACTGCAAAGCTGCTGGCGCAAAAAGGGCATCATGTTGTGATGACGGATGTTCAGCCGCTCGACGATCAAGCGGCACGCCTCTCCGCTGAAGGGCTCAGCGTTTCCGCAATCAGCGGGGATGTGTCTTCAGAAGATTTTGTGACGGCCCTATCTGCCAAAATCGACCAGGATCATGGCGGGGCGGATATATTGGTCCATAATGCCGGCATCAGCCTGATTTGCCCGGCAGAGAAGACCAGCCTTGATCAATGGCACCGCGTCATGGCGATCAACCTTGCAGGCCCCTTCCTGCTCAGCCGCAGCCTTGGTGCTGGGATGTTAACACGGGGGCAAGGCAGCATCGTTAACGTGGCCTCTGTCGCAGGATTGGGCGGCGTCATCCACAGGGCCGCCTATAATGCCTCTAAGCACGGCTTGATTGGCCTCACGCGCACGCTTGCGGCGGAATGGGGCGGTCGTGGTGTCCGCGTGAATGCCGTCTGCCCCGGCTGGATCAAGACCGAAATGGATGTCGCAGACCAAGGCTCTGGCGCGTATGGCGATGACGATATCATCAATCGTGTCCCCATGGCCCGGTTCGCAAAGCCCGAAGATGTCGCGCGCGCCATTGCCTTTCTCGCCGAAGGGGATGGGTTCCTCAATGGCGTCAGCCTGCCTGTGGATGGCGGATGGACCGCAGATATGAGCTGGGATGCCTTGCGCCTGAAAACGCGGTGATGTCATGCCGTGGTCACACTTGTCTGACATAGCTGCATAGTCGTTTCTTATTCAAAGCAGGCGAGCTCGAAATTGGCCATTCTTTCCATCCCGCGAACGCGAATCGAACCTCAAGACGTTCTGCTGGCGACGGCGCGACTGGTGTTGATTGGCCTGCCGCTGCCAATCCTCTTGCCGCTACACCTCATCTGGCAGGCTTTGAAACTGCCTTCCCCTTGGGCGATGCTCTATTT
>JBJTAW010000168.1:0-10417 GCA_046091025.1 Chakrabartia sp.
CTGCGGATCTTACCGCCCAGACCTTGTAGACCTCGATCGCGCCAGCCCCATCCTTGAGGTGCTAATCGGCGCACTGGCTCCGCACATTGACCAGTGGCTTGCCGAAACGCTGTCCTCGCTGGCTGAGGCCCGCCTCTGCGCCACGCTCACCGCCTCAACGGCCAAACCTTTGTGGCTTTCTTTCACACTGGAAGACGAGGCCGCGACGGATGAACCCGCCCTGCGCTCAGGCGAGAGCGTGACCGAAGCAGCTCGCCTTGCGCAGGATGTGGGCGCGGCTGCGCTTCTGTTCAATTGCAGCCAGCCCGAAGTGATGGAATCCGCCGTTCGCACCGCGCGCGCGCAACTGGGGGCGGAAAGCACGATCCGCATCGGCGTCTATGCCAATGCCTTTCCGCCAATGGCCGCAGACGCCGAAGCCAATTCCGGCCTCAGCCCTATCCGCGAAGATCTGACGCCCGAAGGCTATGGCCGCTTTGCGGCTGCCTGGCACGCTGCGGGTGCGTCAATTCTGGGCGGCTGTTGCGGGATTGGTCCTGAACATATAGCCAAACTGCGAGAGGGTGCGCAGCATGGTTCTGTTGCAACAAGATAACCAGTGCGCTGTTACCGAGCGCGACGGCAGATCAGGAGAATAAAACCAAAATTAACCATGCTATTTCGGCCAATTGCGGACCATCTCATCCAGAAGGCGCACACCCCAGCCGGACGCCCCTTTCGGCGTCACAGCATTTGACCGATCTGCCCAATTCACCCCGGCAATATCGAGATGGGCCCAAGGTGTTTCTGGTGCAACAAACGCCCCCACAAATGTTGCGCCAAGTCCTGCGCCGGGGCCACCGCCTTCAACCACATTTTTCAGGTCGGCAATGTCGGACTTCAAATCTTCAATATAGTTTTTATGCAGCGGCATACGCCAAACATCCTCGCCTGTCCGGCTGGCCGCCGAAGTCAACGCCGCAGCCAAGCCTTCATCCCGCGCAAAAAGTCCTGCATATTCGTCGTTAAGAGCCTGAACAATCGCGCCGGTCAACGTCGCAATTGTCACAACAGCTGAGGGTTTATAGCGGGAGACAACATATTCATTGGCATCCGCCAGCACGAGCCGCCCCTCTGCATCGGTGTTCAGCACCTCAATCGTCTTTCCGCTCATGGTGCGCACGACATCACCGGGCCTTTGGGCATTTTCCCCCGGCATATTCTCAGCAAGCGCTGCAACCGCGACGACATTCACCGGCGCGCCCGACTTAGCGAGGGACAAAACAGCCCCTACAGCCGAAGCTGCGCCCGACATATCGGATTTCATCTCCCACATGCCGGTTCCAGGCTTGAGGGAAATGCCACCTGAATCAAATGTAAGCCCTTTCCCCACCAGTGCGACAGGCGCGCCCTGCCCGCCGTTATATTCCACCAACAAGAGCCGCGAGGGACGCCGGGAACCCTGACCAACGCCCAAAAGTGAACCCATTTTCAACCGCTGCATTGCAGCAACGTCGAGCGCCTCAATCTTCACTTTGCCAACACCGGCAAAGGCGTCGCGGATCCGCGCAACAAAGGTCTCGGGATAGATGACATTCGCAGGTTCGCTCGCGAGATCACGCGACAAGGTAACACCCTCTATCAACGGCCGACCGCGCGCCGCCCAGTCTTGCTGTGCGGACTGCGGATCATTGGTCACAATGATCAGTTTATGATCGGCAGCCGTCGTTTTCGGGACGGATTTATAGCGATCAAAACGATATTGCCCCAACCCAAAACCTTGAGCAACGGCGACGGCATCGGTCGATGTCAGGTCACCCATAATGGATATGGGATGTGCTTCGTCGAGCATCTCTTGCGCCAACTTGCCACCCGCATCGCGCAGGTGCCGGGCTGCGTCCTGATCTCCGGCAATGCCAACCAGATGAATCCGGGCATAGCGCCCAATGCCACGCAAGCTAAGGGTCGAGCCTGATTTTCCGTCAAATTGAGCGGCAGCGATGGCGGATTTAAGGCTTGCCTCTGCTGCGGGGTCTATGCCGATTGCGGGAAGCTCACTCCCCCTCGTAAACACTGCAAGAACGCCTTCTTCGGCTGCCCGATTGGCAAAACCAATAGGGCGCACAGCAGAATTCGCTCGATCGGTTGCCTCGATGCCCGAGCCATTCAACACCGGCACATTCGTTTGCGCCATAGCTGGTGCGGCAAATGCTCCCAAGACGAGCGGCAAAAGGCAATGACGCATGTGCATACCCCTTTTTCTGAAGAATCCTATTTCTGTTACTACATCTAGGTGTTGTATGAATGGTCACAAGATATAGCGTCAAATTCTGGGCCAGATTTAGACAAGGATCTTTGTTTCAATCCAAGCGATTATCTCACCACGGCGGCGGTGGTCGTCCAGAATATCCTCATCAATGCCCAATTCCCAAGCCGCACCCATATTGGACGGATTGTCCACCAGCGCCTGCAGCTTTGCGCAATAGGCATCCAGCGATGCCTTATCGGGAAAGAAATCGGGCCCAATCATGTCATCGGCATATAGGGCATAAATCGCCAGCACCTGCCGAACATCATATTCCGGATGATATTGCACCGCCCAGACTTCGCTCTGACCTAGTGGGATGATCGCCGCTTGAACCGCGCTATGCGCATTTGACGCGAGCAATGTTGCTTGTTCAGGCAGCCGGGTGACTTCATCATAATGAATGCAGGGCGCATCAAACACGGGGCCTTTATGGCTGAACAACGGATGCCCTTCCCCGGCCTCGCTTGGCATAATCTTGCGGGCAAATCCCACTTCCTTGCCGCGCGGGTGATACTCCACCATCCCGCCTGCCGCCATTGCGGCAATCTGCAGGCCCCAGCAGCTCCCAAAGCAAGGCAACCCTGCCTCTGCTGCCTGTTTCAAAAGGTCAATCTGGTTGGTGACGGCAAAGTCTGTGTCATAGGCATGAAGCGCTGAACCAGAGGCGACAAAGCCGTCATAATCGGAAAAGCCCCGACCATGGGGGATGCTGAAATCCGCATCCGCGCCATTGACCACTTCAATCTCAATCTCAGGGAAGTGCGCCAAAATCGCCTCAGCATAAATCTCACTCGAGGTGCGCATGCCAAGCGATTTTGCACGGGCGCGCCGCGCGGCCACATTGCCTTCCATCAGGAGAATTTTGGTCATTGGGTTCCCTTATCGATCCAGCAAAGACCGCTTTAGGGCTGCCTGCCACCCGGAAAGACGCTCCATTCTGCCCTCTGCCGCCATTGCAGGCTGGAACCGCTCAACGGTGCCGCGCATGACCGCTGCAACCTCAAGGCGGCTGAAAAGCCCGGCACCAAGGCCAGCGAGCATGGCAGCCCCTAGCGCCGTGGTTTCAATGAAGTGCGGCCTTTCCACCTTAATGGCGAGCATATCCGCCAAATCCTGCGCCAACCAATTATTCGCAACCATACCGCCATCGATCCGCAATTCAGACCAATTGGCCCCGTCTGCGGCAAAGGCAGAGACAAGATCCTGCGTCTGATGTGCCATCGCCTCCAACGCGGCGCGGGCAATATGCGCACGACCGGTTGAAAAGCTGAGGCCATCGATCAACCCGCGCGCAGCCGGGTTCCAATGCGGGGCACCCAGCCCTGTTAACGCAGGCACAATATAGACGCCGCCATTGTCCGCGACGGAACGCGCAAGATCTTCGGTTTCTGCCGCCGACGCAATCAGCCCCACGTCATCGCGCAGCCATTTGATGAGGCTTCCCGCGACAAAGACGCTACCTTCAAGCGCGTAGGTGCGCTCTCCACCCAATTGAAACAAAACGGTCGATAGCAAGCGGTTGCGGCATTGAGGCAGCGTTTGGCCCGTATTGGTCAGGACAAAAGCCCCCGTCCCAAACGTTGCCTTGGTCTGCCCTTCAGCAAAACAGCCCTGCCCAATTGTGGCTGCCTGTTGATCCCCCGCCATCCCCGTTATGGCGATAGGAGCGCCAAACATCTCCGCTTTGGTTTCACCAATAGGGCCAGCGCAATCGACAATGTCTGGCAAGATAGACCGGGGAACACCGAAGCTGTCGAGCAGCCCGTCATCCCACCCCCCGCTACCAAGAGACATGAGCGCCGTGCGCGAGGCATTGGAGGCATCGGTCACGTGCACCCCACCAGTCAAGCGATAGACGAGATAGCTCTCAATCGTCCCGACCGCCAGATTGTCGCCCGCGGCGCGCAGGTTCGGCCAATTCTTCAACGCCCAGCCGATCTTGCTGCCGGAAAAATACGGATCGAGCAGCAAGCCCGTCTTGGCCTGTACAACAGGCTCCTGCCCCTCAGCTTTGAGCTTGGCGCACATATCCGCCGTGCGCCGGTCTTGCCAGACAATGGCCGGAGCCAGCGGCTCACCCGTCCGGCGATCCCAAAGGACAATGGTTTCACGCTGGTTTGTAATGCCGATACCCGCAATTTTGCCCGGCCCTCCGGCCAGCGCCACCATCTCTCGCGCGCACGCCAAAGTCAGTGTCCAGATTTCGGCGGCATCATGTTCAACCAGCCCCGGCGCAGGGTAATATTGGGTCAGCGGCTGTTGGGCAGAGCCAAGGCATTGGCCATCAGCTGCGAACAACATTGCCCGCGTTGAGGTGGTGCCCTCATCAATGACCAAGATATGCTCGCTCACGGCCCGCCTCCTTGTTTTCTGCTCCCGCTGGCTATCGAAAATGAGGCACGGGTGCAATCGGCCCCAACGAAAAAGGGCGCACCCAAAGGCGCGCCCCAATTCTTCTTTCGATGTGTGTCGGTTTAGCCGACGATTTCTTCCGGCTTGAAGAAATAAGCGATTTCGATCGCCGCATTCTCATCCGAATCTGAACCATGAACCGAATTGGCTTCGATCGATTCAGCCAGCGCCTTGCGGATCGTGCCATCGGCGGCCTGTTCTGGGTTGGTCGCGCCCATGATGTCGCGATTGCGCTGAACGGCATTTTCGCCTTCCAATACCTGCACAACGACAGGACCGGAAACCATGAAGCTCACCAGATCGTTGAAAAAGGGGCGTTCCTTGTGACCTTCATAAAAGCCTTCGGCTTGAGCGCGAGTCATTTGGATCCGCTTGGACGCAACAACGCGCAGGCCGGCGTCTTCCAGCATCTTGGTGATAGCGCCCGTCAGGTTGCGGCGGGTGGCATCGGGCTTAATGATCGAAAAGGTGCGATTGGCGGCCATGTCTGGTCGTCTCCATTGTTGGACTAGAAGGAAAAGCGTGGCCGCGCCTCTAGCTGCATATGTGGGCTGTCGCAAGCCGTTTGGCGAGCCTTCAGACCCTATGGCCCCTCCCGCCACCGCCCAGCATCATCCTGTTTCCAATAATGCCGCTCAATTGGCGTCGACGCCAACGCACGCCATGCCGCACGCGCGCCATCCAATTGGGTTGGATCAAAGAAATAGAAAACACGCGAACATCCAGCGGGCGGATCGCGCCATTGCCCATCTGCATAGGCGATGTTGGCATAGCTACCCTGACCCTCAGCCATTTGCGCCAGCAAGATCGGCTGATCCCCCTCGCGGCCATGCGGCAGAAAACTGTCGGCCCGAAAGGTCCACAAGAGCTGATCTAGCTCGTCGAGGGTCTTTTCCTCCTCCGCCAAGATCAGCAAGTGTTCGCCCGACGCAAGCACGCGCTCTGCTATCGCAGGTAAGGCACGATCAAGCGGGATTTGGGTCAGATGATAGAAATCAGCCCTCAAAATGATCCGCCACAAACCGATCGAGTAGGCGGACGCCAAAGCCTGTGGCCCCCTTATCCCAAACGGTTCCGGGCTTCGCGGCCCAGACCATGCCTGCAATGTCGAGATGCGCCCATTTCACGCCGTCATCGACAAATCGGTTGAGGAATTGCGCGGCTGTGATGGAACCACCCTCCCGCGGGCCGACATTCTTCATATCCGCTATGGGGCTATCGATCAGCTTGTCATAGGCCTGGCCAATAGGGAACCGCCACAGCGGATCTCCAGCAGACTTGCCAGCGGCCATTAGCTTATCGGCAAGATCATCATCATTGCTGAACAACCCGCCATATTCATGGCCCAAAGAGATGATGATCGCCCCCGTCAGCGTGGCCAAATCGATCATATATTCCGGCTTGAACCGCTTTTGCGCCCAGGTCATAGCATCGCAGAGAACAAGGCGACCTTCGGCATCGGTGTTGATCACTTCGATCGTCTGGCCAGACATGGACGTCACCACATCTCCCGGACGTTGCGCGCCGCCATCTGGCATATTTTCAACAAGGCCACATATACCAACAACATGAGCCTTTGCCTTGCGCCTTGCGAGCGCGAGCATGGTTCCGGCAACCGCGCCTGCGCCGCCCATATCCCACTTCATATCTTCCATGCCGCCCGGCGGCTTCAGGGAAATCCCTCCGGTATCAAAAGTGACGCCCTTACCGACGAACATGACGGGCTTCTCCTGAGCGCCATCTGTCCCATCCCAGCGCATGACCAGCAGCTTTGGTTCGCGGATCGACCCTTGGGCAACACCCAGCAACGCGCCCATTCCTGCGGCCCGCATTTCTGCCTCACCCAAAACTTCAATCTGGATACCGGCTTCGGTCAGGCGCTGGCAGCGCTCGACAAAGGTTTCGGGATAAATGACGTTGGCCGGCTCTGTTACCAACTCACGGGTAAGAGCCACACCTTCGACAATCGCGGATTGGCGCGCCCATGCCGTATCGACGCCTTCTGGCGCACCGACGATAACCAATTCCTGCAAGGACACCTTCCGTTTTTCCGACAATTTGGTGCGGTACGTATCATAGCGCCATCCCCGCAGCACTGCTCCGCTGGCCAGCCGTGCAATCGCCGCTGCGTTTGGCTTGGCATCCATCTTACTTACATCAAGCGTCACGCGCGTTTCACCAGACGTCAGCAGCCGAGCCGACAGCGCGCCGCCCGCCTTTTCCAGATCTTCTTCGCTGCCCGCCCCAATGCCAAGCAACAAGACGCGCTGCGCGCCGTCTGCATGCGCCACATGATATTCAAAGAGGCTTCCCGCCTCCCCCTCAAAGCGAGAGGATTTTGCAGCGGCATGCACGGTCGTGTCATTCGCCAGTATCGACACCGAATGAAGTGCGCCTTTCGCAACGAGATAGGCAAGGGCATGCCCCTCGTCTGGCAAAGATGCGGAAAAGCGAACCTTGATCATAATGCGTCCTAAGTCAGGAAAATGAGGGGAAACCGAATCGGTTGGCTCCTGTTAGCGCCCTTGCACAGGGACGCATAGCTTGGCCTGAGCGCTGGTGATTGCAGGATGGGAGCGACAATGCGATAGGCATGGCTGGAGTCGAGAAGAGATCACGTGAACCTACCCAGCGCCCTGATGACATCCGCCACTCTGGCCGGAGCGATGCTTGCCAGCCCAGTGGCAGCGCAAGTTGATCATCCGACAATTGCTGCGCCATCCGCTGCGCCTAATACCAATGAGGTCGCATTTGCCGCAGACCAACTCGATTATGATCAGGATAAAGAGATCGTCATCGCCAGCGGCAATGTCCGCATGGAGCGTGATGGAAATCGCGTGCGCGCAGATCGGATCATCTGGGATCGCCGCACCGGAGAGGTGCGCGCGGAAGGTGCCGTGATCGTGGATGGCGCGGAGCGAGATCGCGCTTTTGGGGAGCATGTTTTCCTAAAGGAAAGCTTGCGCGACGGGATTGTTGAGAATTTATTGATCGTGCTGAACAATGGTGGCCGCCTTGTTGCAGATCGCGCCACGCGCACCGACGGCATTTCGAAACTCGATCGTGCGGTTTATTCGCCCTGCCGGGTGGTCGATGACAATGGCTGCCCAAAAGAGCCTGTTTGGAAAATCACAGCAGTGCGCGTCACCCATGATCCGAAACGAAACAGAATAAGTTATCGGGACGCACGCCTAGAAATGTTCGGGGTGCCTGTTTTGGCTTTACCAGGCCTGTCGCACCCCGCAGATGACAGGGGCGGCACCGGGTTTTTAATCCCAAACATCCAGTATCTTAGAAATACCGGTCTAGAGATTGCGACGCCATTTTATCTCGCGCTCGACACAAATCGGGATCTCATGATCACGCCGCATATCTACACGGCTGTCGCGCCGTTGCTTGAACTTGAATATCGCCACCTGACCCGTGGAGGGGCCTATCGCCTCGCAGGCTTTGGAACCTATGGCGAACGCGTGTCGACAAGCAGTCCCGGACAGTCGACCCAGAATGACTTTCGTGGTTATTTTGAAGGCAGTAGCCGCTTTCAACTGGACCGCCGGTGGAGCGTAACATCGGCGTTCCGCTTCGCGTCAGACAGAACATTCCTGCGGCGCTATGACATTTCACGGGATGATAGGTTGCGCTCCACTGCAAATGTTGAGCGGATCACCCGGTCAAGCTATTTGTCGATCTCGGGCTGGGCCTTTCAAACCTTGCGCAGCGGGGAAATTCAGGGCCAATTCCCCATAGCCTTGCCAGCCTTTGATTGGCGCAAGCGCTTAGCCGACCCGTGGGCTGGTGGTCAGTTTGAACTCCAACTCAACAGCATGGCTCTTTTGCGCTCCACCGGGCAGGATACTCAAAGGGCCTTCGTCGGTGCGCGCTGGGATCTGCAGGGCATCACACCCCTTGGGCAGGAACTTAAATTGACCGCCTATGGCCGGACGGACGTTTATCACACCGATGAGGTGAACCTGACATCAACCGCCGATTATCGCGGGGAAAACGGCTGGAACACACGTGCCGTCGCTGCATTTGCCGCCGAAATGCGCTGGCCCTTGGTCGGAGCGCTTCTCAACGGCCAACAGCGACTGACCCCGCGTCTTCAACTTGTCGCGTCGCCTGGAACATCAAATTTACGCGTCCCCAATGAAGATGCGCGCGCCGTTGACCTGGAAGACAGCAACCTTTTCGCGCTGAACCGCTTCCCTGGCTATGATCGGTGGGAAGACAATACACGATTGACCTATGGTGCAGATTGGACCTGGAGCGGGACCGACCTGCGCATTGATACCAACATCGGCCAAAGCTTTCGAGTCAGCGCGACAAACCGGGTCTTTCCTGACGGCACAGGGCTTTATGGCCGCACGTCTGACATTGTCGGGCGCACCAACGTCCGTTTTAAGAATACGCTCAACTTCACCCACCGATACCGGTTGGACAAGGACAATCTAGCGGTCAGGCGCAATGAAATTGATGCCAGCATCGGCAATAATCGGACCTACGCCAGCGTCGGCTATCTGCGGCTGAACCGGGATATTGGGCCCCAATTGGAAGATTTGAGAGACCGCGAAGAAGTGCGTCTTGGCGGGCGGCTCCAATTTGCCCGCTACTGGTCGGTCTTTGGATCAACCACAATTGATCTGACCGGACGCCAAGAGGACCCAACTTCACTCGCCGATGGATATGAGCCAGTGCGCCATAGGCTTGGCATCGCCTATGAAGATGATTGCCTGACATTCGGGGTAACTTGGCGGCGGGATTATGATGCCCAAGGCGATGCACGCCGAGGCAACACGTTCCAATTGCGGCTATCCTTCCGCAACTTGGGTCGCTAGAGAGCCTATTGCTCAGGCTTTGTTCAGCCAGACATTTTTAGGAGTGCCGCACCGATCATCGGCGCGTGAGGGATTAGGACGAGAATGACGAAACGCTTTCGCAAAACTCTGATGGCCTTGGGCGTGATGCTGATCGCACCCGCCCCCATCGCGGCACAAACAGCCTCTGGCGAGCCTTCTTCAGCGAATAACCTCAATTTACCCGCGCAGATCACAACCTTTGGCAAGGCAGATCAGAATGTCCGCAAGGCAACCGCCATCGTCAATGGCGATGTAATTACGGGAACAGATGTAGACCAACGCCTCGCGCTTGTTCTCTTGGCAAATGGCGGACGCGTTTCCGATGAGGAAAAGGAACGGCTGCGCGTTCAGGTTCTTCGCAACCTGATTGATGAAAGCCTTCAAATTCAAGAAGCCAAATCGAATGAAATTACGATTGATAAGGCTGAAATCAATCAAAGCTTCGCTCGCGTAGCGACAAATTTCAGACAGTCGATCGATGCCTTTGGCAAATATCTTCGCGACAACAGATCCTCCGAGCGCACAATGAAGCGCCAGATTGAAGGGGAGCTTGCTTGGAGCCGCCTTCTGCGGCGACGTGTTGAACCCTTCATCAATGTCAGCGATGAAGAAGTGAAGCAGATTGTCGACCGGCTGACCGCATCCAAGGGCACATCTGAATATCGGGTCAGCGAAATCTATTTGTCAGCCACGCCCGAAAATTCAGCGGAAATCTTTGCAAATGGGCGCCGGATTATCGATCAGATCCGCCAAGGCGGGTCCTTTCAGGCCTATGCCCGCCAGTTTTCAGAAGCATCAACTGCGGCTGTCGGCGGCGATTTGGGTTGGGTCCGCGCCGCCCAACTTCCTGATCAACTTGCAC
>JBJTAW010000169.1:0-9316 GCA_046091025.1 Chakrabartia sp.
ACAGTGCGGCGGGGGCAGCCGCGAGCGCTGCCCGTTGGAGCGGGCTTATCCCGCTCGCGGCTCGAAGGGTCTTGGCGTCGCCGACACGCTTCAGCCTTCCACTAGGCGTTATGTTGGGCAATCCAATCTTCTACGACGGGCGCAATATGGGTGCGCCATTTGCCGCCGTTGAAAATGCCATAATGGCCAACGCCTTCGGCCATATAATATTTCTTGCGCGCCTCTGGCAGGTTGATCGCAATGTCCAGCGCGGCCTTGGTCTGGCCCAGCCCTGAAATATCGTCGCGCTCCCCTTCAATGGCCAGCACCGCAATCTTCGTAATCGCGGCTGGATCGACCAAACGACCTCGGTGCATCAGTTCGCCCTTGGGCAGCAAATGGCGCTGAAACACCCGATCAATCGTCTGGAGATAAAATTCCGACGTCATATCGGCTACGGCGCGATACTCATCATAGAAGGACTTGGTGGCATCGGCGCTCTCATCATCTCCCTGAACGAGATGCTTAAACATGTCCCAATGGCTCATCATATGGTTGCCAAGGTTCATCGCCATAAAGCCGGTGAGTTGCAGAAAGCCCGGATAGACCTTCCGCCCCGCACCCGGATAGCCATTTGGCACTTGCGCAATCACATTCTGCTCAAACCAGGCAAAGGGCCGCTCCATAGCCAGTTGATTGACAGCGGTTGGGGCCTGGCGCGTGTCAATTGGGCCGCCCATCATGGTCAATGTGCGGGGCAAGCAGGGATGGTTATCCGCCGACATGAGCGCGGCTGCCGCATAAACAGGAACTGAAGGCTGGCAAACGGCCAGCACATGCGCGCCGGGGCCAATCGCTTCCAAAAACGCGATCACATAATCCGCATAATCATCAAGATCGAAACGTCCATCCCTAAGCGGAACGGCTTTGGCATCACGCCAATCGGTCATGTAGACATCGTGGTTTGGCAGCATCCGCTCCACCGTGCCGCGCAGCAGCGTCGCGAAATGACCGGACATGGGGGCGACGATCAACAGCTTGGGCGCGCCGTCCACCCCTTCATGGACAAACCGCTTCAGCTGACCAAAGGGCTTACGAAGGACAATCTCTTCCGTGACAGGCACTTCACGGCCATCAATGGTCGTGAAGTCCAGTCCAAATGCGGGCTTTCCGCGCGGTGCGGCTGCGTGTGCAAAGACATCAAGCGCCGCTGCAAAAAGGGATCCCCCCCCCAAATAGCCGAGGGGGTTGGACGGATTGCCGAGCCATTCCGCAATTGCAGACGCAAAGGCACTGGCCCCGGCCAGCCATGCACGCTGAAATTCATAGGCGCTGTAGAGCATAAAAGTTTTTCCCCACGTCAGTTGTGGGCCAAGTCAAAAATTTGTGCAATGCACAATATACGTGCCCCCTCATTGAGCCGAGCCGCTTGCCCTGCTAGGCGCCTGTCATGGGTGAACACGAAAAGACGCCAGCCGCTTCGCGGTCGATCGGCAACCTCCACATGGTCTGGCTCCATGCCAAGCGCTATCCTCTCATCATTACGGGAGCACTGATTTCCCTGATAGTGGCAGCGAGTGCGACATTGGCCATTCCCAATGGCTTCCGCTTGGTCATTGACCGCGGCTTTGCACAGTCTGGTGGAGACATAGGCCGCTGGTTCGAATATCTTCTGGGCGTTGTGATCGTCATGGCACTCGCAACGGCATCCCGCTTTTACTTTGTATCCTGGCTTGGCGAACGCGTTGTTGCCGACTTGCGGTTCGCGGTTGTGAACAATCTGCTTCGGCTCTCTCCAAGCTATTTCGAGGCGAACCGACCCGCTGAAGTCGCCTCTCGGTTGACGGCCGATACGACATTGATTGAGCAGGCCGTGGGAACCACTGCCTCCGTTGCCCTGCGCAATCTTGTGCTGGCGATTGGCGGAATTGCGTATTTGTTCACGCTCGCGCCAAAACTGGCCGCGATGTTGCTTTTGGGCATCCCCTTAATCTTAGGGCCAATTTTGTTCATTGGGCGCCGTCTGCGCGATATGTCGCGTCAGAGCCAAGACCGGATCGCGGATGTGGGGGTTATCATCGATGAAGTCTTGGGTGCCATGAAGATCGTCCAAGCCTTTGGGCAAGAGAAGCGCGAAGGCCAGAGATTTGCTGGCGCAGTTGAATATGCCTTTACGACGGCAACAACCCGCATCCGCACGCGGGCCATCCTCACGGCTGTCCTCCTCTTTGTCATCTTTGGCGCAATTACGCTGATCATGTGGCAAGGTGAGCTAGACGTTCAAGCTGGGCGCATGACGGGCGGCACCATCTTCGCCTTTGTCGTCACAGGCGGCTTTGTCGCGGGCGCTTTGGGGGCATTGACCGAGGTTTATGGGGATCTGGTGCGCAGCGCAGGCGCCGCGCAGCGCCTTGCCGAATTACTCTCTGAGCAGCCCGGCATTGCAGCACCCGCCAAACCTATTGCTCTGCCAACCCCTTCTGAAGGCCGTGTGGCGTTTGAGCATGTCACCTTCCGCTACCCAACTCGGCCGGAAACCAAAGCTCTTACAGACTTCTCCCTCTTTATCGAACCAGGTGAGACAGTGGCCGTTGTCGGCCCATCAGGGGCTGGCAAATCGACGCTCTTGCAATTGATCCAGCGCTTCTACGATCCTGAAGCCGGTAAAGTGCGCGTGGATGGCGTGGCCTTGCCAGATGCCGATCCAGCCGACGTCCGTGGGCGCATTGCCATGGTTCCCCAAGAAACGGTGATCTTTGCCGCCAGCGCGCGCGACAATTTGCGCTATGGCCGCTGGGACGCATCCGATGAGGAGCTGTGGGCTGCCGCCGAAAGCGCCAACGCGGCCGAGTTTCTGCGCAAGCTGCCGCAGGGCCTTGATACCTTCATGGGAGAAGGCGGCGCGCGGCTATCCGGTGGGCAGCGTCAGCGACTAGCCATTGCGCGGGCTATCTTGCGCAACGCGCCGATTTTGCTCCTCGATGAAGCAACCTCAGCTCTGGATGCGGAATCCGAACGACTGGTTCAAGACGCCCTGGAAAAGCTGATGATTGGGCGCACCACCATCGTCATCGCACACCGTCTGGCAACCGTGCGTGCCGCCGACCGGATCATCGTGATGGACGAAGGCTGCATCTTGGAGGAAGGGCACCACGACGCGCTCTTAGACCAGGGCGGGCTCTACTCCCGTTTGGCCAAGCTTCAGTTTGATACCTGAGCTGCTGGTCAGTTAAAGCTCTCGCCGCCAAGCCCTTCGTCCTTGGCTTGGCTCGAGCGGCCTCTGCCTGTGCGGCAGTTGCAGAACAGAGCCGCTAGGCGGTGCTAGTCTGAGGCCATTGCCAGCGCACTATAGGCCTTTTGCCAGGAGCAGGATCCGCGCCAAGCCCACAGAAAAAGGGCGACCCCGCAGGGCCGCCCTTTAATCTTCATGCGTATAGCAACCGCTTAGAAATTGGTGCGATACGCCTCGTTGCCGACAAAGCCCATCTTCGACACCTTGGCACGCTTTGCACGCGCCAGAACACGGTCAACGGTGTCGTAAGGCGCTATCGCATCCGGCTGCATATGCAGTTCCGGAGTCAGCGGAAACTTCACGGGATCTTGCGTGTCCATGAGAAGCTGATCCAGCTGGCTCCAAGTAACCGGAGCGCGATTCCAGGTGACGACGCCAGCCGGGCTCACATAGAGCACGTTCTTGGTCGGCAGCACTTCAGGCGGAGGCGGGCAATTCGGCGCGCAATCCTGCGGCAAATCGATCTTCACCGCGTGGGTTGGCGGCGGCAGCGTAATGATGAACATGATGAGGAGCACGAGCATGACGTCGATCAGCGGCGTCGTGTTCATTTCCACCATCGGTTCGGAAGAGTCCCCCTTGGGTGCACTCATTGCCATGGTCTATTCTCCAAACACTCGGCGTCGGTCTTAGATGACCGGCGACGAGATAAATCCGACGCGAATGAAACCCGCGCTTTGCATGATCGACACCACACCACCGATGCACCGGTATTGTGTCCGCTTGTCGCCACGAATGTGGACTTCAGGGAACAGATCCGGGTCGGTCGCGTCTGGGCCAAGGCGGTCAGACTCTGCCTTGAACCGAGCTGCTGCACGCGTCAGAAGTTCGGTCGAATTCATGCGGCTTGCGTTCCAATACACTTCGCAGGCGGCATCCGGGCCGTTCCGCACGGTCAAGATGACATTTTCAGCCTTAGAAGTCGTTGCTTGGTACGAAAGCTTGGGAAGCGTCACCTCAACCGTCTTAATGACCACCGGAACGGCGATCAGGAAGATGATCAGCAGAACCAACATCACGTCCACAAGTGGGGTCGTGTTGATGTCCGACAGCGGGGCGTCGTCACCACCTTCTCCGCCAACACTCATGCCCATAGGCTTATTCCTATCTTTTTGGTCGTAAAGGAGGGCGCAGACGATGCTGCGCCTCCCAGATCAACTGGCACGGCAGGAAAGACCCGCCGTGCCCAATCTCATTAAGCCTTAGCAGCGGCCGGCTTAGCAGCCGCAGGAGCGGCAGTCTTAGAAGCCGGACGGACAGCGCCGTTCGACGTCATATAGCCGTGCAGGTCGTTGCAGAATGTGCCCATCTGCTCGGCAATGAGCTTGTTGCGACGCTGCAACCAGTTATAGCCCATAACCGCCGGAACGGCGACGACGAGACCGATGGCCGTCATGATCAAAGCTTCACCGACCGGGCCGGCGACCTTGTCAATCGACGCGTCACCGGTTGCACCGATTTTGATCAGCGCGTTGTAGATGCCGATAACGGTACCGAGCAGACCAACGAACGGCGAAGTCGAACCAACCGTCGCGAGGAAGGCGAGGCCCGAGTTCAGCTTCGAATTGATCGCAGCCTGGCTGCGCTGCATCGACGACTGCAACCACTCATGCTGGTCCTGCGCGTCGATGAGCTTACCATGCTGGTCATCAGCAAGGAGTGCATCTTCAACGAGCTGGCGATAAGCCGTGTCTTTTTCAAACTTGTTGAGGCCGTCTTTCACGCTGGGCGACGTCCAAAATTTGCGGGTGCCTTCACTGCCCTGCTTGATCACCTTACCTTGCTCAATGAGCTTGGTGAACATGATGTACCAAGAAACGGCAGACATCACGACCATCGTGATGAAAATTGCCCAAGAAATTGGGCCGCCTTCTTCGAGGGCCTGCATGAGGCCGAACTGCTTTGTCGCAACAGCAGTTGCTTCAGCTGCGGTGGTCATAACTAAAACTTCCTCTCAAAACTGATCAAAATCGAATGGACAGAAAAACGCTTACTTGGGCAACCGCCATGTCACCCGCTGCAACCGAGTTTCCTCAATCGGCTGCCCGCTGGCGTCCTTTGCAGGACGGAAGCGGAAGCGACGCATGATGAGCTTACAAGTCTCCGCATCGAGCGTCGGGCTCGCGCCAGACGCATTACATGCGACAACACGGCCGTCAGAACCAACAGTGAATGTTGCTACCGCAGTCCCTTGCTCTTCATTGCGGATGGACGATGACGGATAATCTTCATCCGAAATCGAACCGCCGCGCTGCGTTGCACGCTCTGCCACCCGCGGCGGGGCCGGCGGAGCCGGTGGTGCCGGCGGAGGCGGTGGAGCAACCACAGCTTGTGTAGACAGTGTATTGGTCGTCACCACGGGGGACGTAACCACCGGCGGCGGTACAGTCACCTTGGGCGGCGGCGGCAAATCCACCTTAGGCGGTGGTGGTGGCGGCTCCTCGGGCTTTTCAGGCTCGTCAGGCGCCACATCGAACGTCTTAAGATCTTCAATCAGCTCTTGGGTCGCATTATATGCAAGACCAGTGACGAGCGCATAGCCCACCCCTGCGTGCAGCAATGCCACCGCGCCAATCGCGAAAATCCGCCGACCGCTCACTTCTTGGTCAGTATAGGCCATTAAAGAACGACACTCCCTCCAAAAGACGACACCAAGGGGCACTGGTAGGCCTGAACCAAAAGACGTTCCCCCTGCTCCCGTCTGCAACTCCGGTATCTATTCAGACAGACCGGGTTCGTCTATCGCCGAGATCGGACCGACGCAATCGATTTTGTCTACGAAAGCAGGATATTAGGTGTAAGAAGCTTGAGCCGGGCAATGCCTCGGCACTTCTTGGAGATGAATTGTGCGAACCCTCCTATTTTGTGTCATTTTTCTTACATCCGTCGCAGGATATGCTGCGCCGCAAAAAAATACACCTGTACCGACGACACAATCCCTTAATTATCCTGACCTTGCGGATTTCGCACTCGCATCAAATCTGATTGCGCATGTGCAGATTCAGGGCGCGAAGCCTCTAAAAGGCCCGATGGCGCAAGGAACGCCCGCAGGGCATCAGCGGCTGCTTATCGAAGCAAAAGTCATCGCACTTCTAAAAGCGTCGGACAGTCAGACCGCGCGTATTGAATATCTTATCGACGTCCCGGTTGATTCGCGTGGCCGGTTTACAAAGCTGAAAAAGGTCGAATCACTTATCTTTGCACGGCCCATTCGCCCGGGTGAGATTCAGTTGATCGCGCCGGACGCTTGGGTGATCTGGACTGAGAATAATGGTCAGATTGTCCGATCCATCCTGACAGCCGCAACCCAGCCGGATGCAGCCCCCCAAATCAACGGAATTGCGTCGGCCTTCCATTCGCCCGGAAGCCTGCCTGGCGAAGGGGAAACCCAAATCTTCCTCACCACGCGTGACAATCGGCCAGCATCCCTGACAGTGCAGCGACGTGCCGACACGGGCGCGCGCTGGTTCGTGTCCTTGGGCGAAGTGGTCGATGAAGGGGTCAGCCAACCTGCAAGAAATACCCTGCTTTGGTATCGCCTCGCGTGTTTTCTGCCTCAGATGGTGCCGGACATCCTGATTGGGGATCAGTCGGAGGCCGCGCGGGAGGAGATTAAACGCGACTATAGCCTTATTCGGCAGAGCCTCGGCCCGTGCGGGCGCGCTCGGGCTAGTCGCCCTTTCCCATAAACAGAAAATCACGATCAAAGGATTTGAGCGCCGCGCCACCATCAACAAAAATTGTCTGGCCCGTCACAACCTCTGCCTTGGCCAGCCAAAGAACCGCGTCGGCGACATCTTCTGGCTCAGGCAGGCGGCCCAGCGGCATGGCTTGGCGCAGTGCCTCCATCTGGCCGGGCAGATATGAATCCGTCGGGATCACCAGGCCGGGGGCTACCGCATTGACGCGCACCTGCGGCGCAAGCGCACGCGCCAATGTTTCTGTCGCGCCCGATAGCGTCAGTTTGGACAGAGTATAGCTCAGCTGGTCCGCGCCGGGATGCCGGATACGCTGATCCAGAATATTAACGACGCTGGTCATGCCCCCCGGGCCAACGCGCTGAGCAAGGTCGGTTGCGAGTAGAACTGGGGCCGCCGCATTTACTGCAAAATGATCCATGAGGCCCTGCGCTGTGACGCTGCCCTGATCATCCCATTCAAATCGAGACGCGTTATTCACCAGCAAGGTGGGGACAGTGCCAAAATGCGCCTGCACCGCGGGCAGCAAGCTAGCGACAGCCAGAGGATCTGAAAGATCGGCGGCAAAACCATGCCAATCGGTTTTATGCAGCGCCAACATGGCGGCCAGCGTTGGATCAGGCGTTTCTACCTGGCGCCCATGCAGAGCGAGGGTCCATCCATCTTCGGCAAGGCGTGCCGCAATCGCCGCACCAAGCCGATGAAAACCGGCCGTGACCAGCGCGAGTTTCAAGCGCGGCTCCGGAACAGGGTGACCCCAATTTCCTCATTATCATCGGCAATGGCGAGCTTCACAATCTTGACCTCCACCGATTGAACGCGCGCATCCTGTGCCATGAGCGTTTCGATGATATGGTCTGCCACAGCCTCGATCAGAACGAAATGCACGCCTTCGGGCAGGTGCGACATGGCTCGTTTAAGATCCATGTAGTTTTTCGATTCTGAGAGCGGCGTTTCTGCGGCATAATGATCGGCACAGCGCAGCTCCACCTTGACGGAAATGCGCAATGGTTGCGGCAGGTGCGTCTCTTCCGAATAAATACCAGTCAACACCGGCACTTCGAGATTGGCAACTTCAAGGAAAAGGTGATCGGGTCGAGCAGTCATGCCGCGCCCCAATAGAGATATTTGCGGGACGGGCAAGGATCATACTTCCATTTCACGCCCAGCACCTTAAAGCGCCCAGCGTTCATCCCCCTGTTCGGACCGTCATTGCATTGATCACTCTTGTGCCCCTTTCATCTGTTGCGCCCGACCGGGTCGAGCATCTGCTTGACGATGCTTTTGGGACCGACCGGCATCATCGAACCGCCTATCGACTGCGCGCGGGGATGCCCGTTATTAATGAATTGAGTTTTGCAGCCGTCCAGGACGGAGAGCTTCTGGGCAGTATCCAAGCATGGCCTGCTTGCGTTCACAGTTTAGACGGGTCTGATCCCATCATATTGGTCGGCCCCGTTGCTGTTACACCGGAATTACAGGGCCGCGGCATTGGGAAAATGTTGATGGCGCGCCTGCTGGAAACAGCAGATGCCGGCGCCGCAGATGCGATGGTTATGATTGGCGACCCCGATTATTATGGGCGCTTCTTCGGATTTCACGCAGATTCCACGGCGGGATGGGAAGTCGCAGGCCCGGTTGAACGCCATCGTCTGCTCGCCAGAATTCGCCGTCCCGGGGGCGTTCGGGCCACGGGTCAGCTGGGCCCCGACCCAAGCTTTGCAACTGGCGTCGTCGCGGCCTAGAGACGGGGCATGCCTATGCCCGAACTCCCGTCTGACCTGTCCCGGCTCTCGCTTGCCGACATTGCCCAACTTGCCGCAGACCAGCGTTTGCCGCCCGTGGACCAATGGTCACCCACAAAATTCGGGCATAGCGAGATGCGGATTGCCCGCGATGCCAGCTGGTACCACCAAGGCGATCCGATCCGCCGGGAAACGATGGTGCGTCTCTTCTCCACCATCCTTCGGCGCGACGCGGATGGGCGGCATTATCTCGTCACACCGGTCGAAAAGCTGGAAATTGATGTCGATGATACGCCGTTTCTCGCGGTCGAAGTCAAAAGCGAAGGCGAAAGCGACACCCGCACGCTGGCCTTTCGGCTCAATACAGGTGACTTGATTCTTGCGGGCCCCGATCATCCGCTGCGCCTGACCGAATTAGATGGGGATCTTATCCCCGTCCTGTCGGTGCGCGGGGGAATGGAAGCGCGTATTGCCCGCCCCGTTTATTACGCCTTGGCCGATTGGGCCATTACAGAAGCGCATGACCCGATCGGACTTTGGAGCAGCGGGATGTTTTTTCCGTTGGGTGGCCAATGCGATTATCTGCCCGTCTGCGCGCGGCG
>JBJTAW010000170.1:0-3073 GCA_046091025.1 Chakrabartia sp.
GAAGCTCCAGCATGGAAAGGATCTGCGGGCCGCCCAATTCATAGGTATTGCCTGCATGCGTCTTGGCCTGCGCAATGGCCTGGGCCACCGCATGGCCGACATCGCCTGCGAACACGGGCTGGAACCGCGTGCTGCCACCAATCACCGGAATGATAGGCAAAGCGCGAATCATCGCGGCAAAGCGATTGATGAAGGCATCTTCGCGGCCAAAGACGATGGAGGGCCGCAGGATCGTCGCCTTTGGGAAGCCCGCCCGCACGGCGGCTTCGCCCTCTCCCTTGGTGCGGCCATAGGCCGAGTTGCTGTCCACATCGGCACCAATGGCGGACATATGAACGAACGCCTGAACACCCGCAGCGGTCGCTGCCAGTGCAAGATTGCCCGCGCCGTCGACATGAATGCGCTGCATATCGGCAAAGCTGCCAACCAGATTGACGACGGCATCCGCGCCTGCAACCGCCGGGCCAAGCGTGGCTGGCCGGGTGATGGCGGCGCCGACAGCGGTGCTCTGACCCAGCTGCGCCTGCGCCGTCAGGCAATCCGCGTTGTTCGGGCGGCGCTCCGCCACACGGACACGCGCGCCTGCCTTCAGCAGAGCTTGCACGACATAGCGGCCCAAAAAGCCACCACCGCCAAAAACCGTCACCAGAGAGTCTCTCATCGTTCGCATATTCCCATTTATCGGTCGCCCGCCCAATGCCCGCGCTCAGGCCTGTTGACAAGCACCAAAGCCCTGCCTAATCGCGCCTTTTCGTTCCGCAGAGATCCAATGTTGGGATCCGCGCCGTGCCCAGGTGGTGGAATTGGTAGACGCGCTGGCTTCAGGTGCCAGTGGCCGCAAGGCCGTGGAGGTTCGAGTCCTCTCCTGGGCACCATTTTTGCGAAACATATATGCGAAAAATATCCCCGCTTTTGCGGCCGACGCGCAATATACGCCGTCTTTGCCAATCCTATTTCGATTGAAGAATAGGATTTCGCTGCATAGCTGAAGCCGCCTTGTGAGTCTGCGAGGCGCTATGATGGATCAAAACCAACTCTTTCAACGCAGCGATTTCGACATTTGGCTGCGCACAGGCCGACGGCCAATGGGGGATGTACTTGGACCGATAGAGGTTAAGTTCAATCCTTGGCATCACGTCCTCAAAGGGCGGTTCACCTTTCGCAATACTGTACGTTATTTCGCGATCGGATCGAGGGCCGCCGCAAAGCCTGCGTCCTCTGCCCGAACCGCTCGCCCCGCCAAGCCCAGCGGTGGGGAGGTCTTTCCACAGCGAGAGCCGATCATCCGCAAATATTCTGGCGATAAGACCGTCTATTACCACCCGCTCCCTCACAAAGGGCCGGAGGATTTGGGGTTTGAATTGAGATGGGCTCTAGCTTGCCACGTCCTAAGCAGATGGCCATCAAAAAACGGCCGCCCTGGTTCCAGAGCGGCCGAATTTTATTCTGACGATGAGGTGGGCGAACTACTCCGCAGCCACTCCTGCTGTTGCGAACATATCAGCTTCGGCGACCACTTCGGCTGCGCCGTCATTGGCGGCGTTGGCGGATTTGCGGCGATCGAAGCTGTCCCAGACTTGGCCCCAATCGCCGCGGGTGCTGGCTTTGCTATATTCGGTCGCGCGGGTTTCGAAGAAGTTGGCGTGCTCGACACCGTTCAACAATGGCGCGAGCCAAGGCAGCGGGTGTTCTTCCACCATATAGATGGGCTGGAAGCCAAGCTGCCCCAAGCGCCAATCGGCGATGTAGCGGATATAGCGTTTGATTTCCTTGGCGGTCATGCCGGGCACGGGGCCCATTTCGAAGGCGAGGTCGATGAAATTATCTTCCAGACGGACAACCTTCTGGCAGCAATCGATAATATCTTCCTTCACCGTCTTGGTGAGGCAGCCGCGCTCCGCGCAGAAGGCGTGGAACAGCTTGGTGATGCCTTCGCAATGCAGGCTTTCATCGCGGACGGACCAGGAGACGATCTGCCCCATGCCCTTCATCTTGTTGAAGCGCGGGAAGTTCATCAGCATCGCGAAGGAGGCGAACAGCTGTAGCCCTTCGGTAAAGCCGCCGAACATGGCGAGCGTGCGGGCAATGTCTTCGTCGCTGTCGACACCGAATTGGTGGATATAATCGACCTTGGCCGCCATTTCTTCATATTCGAGGAAGGCCGAATATTCAGACTCAGGCATGCCGATGGTGTCGAGCAAATGGCTGTACGCCGCGACATGGACGGTTTCCATGTTGGAAAAGGCGGTAAGCATCATCTTGACTTCGGTCGGCTTGAACACGCGGCCATAATGTTCGTGGTAGCAATTCTGCACCTCGACATCGGCTTGCGTGAAGAAGCGGAAAATCTGCGTCAGCAAATTGCGCTCATGATCGGACAGCTTTTGTGCCCAATCGCGGCAATCCTCGCCCAAGGGCACTTCTTCCGGCAGCCAATGGATCTGCTGCTGGCGTTTCCAGAAGTCATAGGCCCAAGGATATTCAAAGGGCTTGTAGCTGTTGCGAGCTTCTAAGAGCGACATGGGCGTCTTCCTTAATTCAAATAATGTGCAGCGATAAATGCGGGCTTATTGGCAGGCCAAACACTCATCATAATCGGTCGAGGTCGCCAGCTCGAACTTGGGCGCGTCGGGCGTGTTGTCCGCCTCCACACCGCCGGCAAAGCCCGCGCGCTGGATCGATTTCGACCGCAGATAATAAAGCGACTTCACGCCCAATTCCCATGCGCGGAAGTGGAGCATCAACAGATCCCACTTCTCAACATCGGCTGGGATGAACAGGTTCAGCGAGGTCGCCTGATCAATATAGGGCGTCCGGTCCGCCGCGAGTTCGATCAACCACCGCTGATCAATTTCAAAGCTGGTCTTGTACACATCCTTTTCTTCCTGTGACAGGAAGTCGAGATGCTGAACCGAGCCGCCCTGTTCCAAAATCGAATTCCAGACTGCGTCTGAATTCTTCGATTTTTCGATCAACAGCTTTTCCAGATAGGGATTGCGGATCGAAAAGCTGCCGGACAGCGTCTTGTGCGTGTAGATATTGGCCGGGATCGGCTCAATGCACGCGCTCGTGC
>JBJTAW010000171.1:0-3586 GCA_046091025.1 Chakrabartia sp.
GATATGGTCCTTAAGAAGCTGGCCAAGGCGCGCAAAATGGCCGCCTAATTGGCCATTCAGGCCTGTTATTCTTTCGTTCATAAGCCCTTTTCAAAGGCAATTGTTCATTCTATGTTCCGCTCATGACTGCGGACATATCTCTATTTTCGATTTTTTTGTCCCTCTTCGGAGGGCTTGGCCTTGGAACGCTGATCGGCTGGCTGTTGGCTGGGCGGAATGCTGGGCGTCTGCGGACCGATTGGGAACTCGCCAAGGCAGAAACCGAGCGGCTTCAGGCTGATTTCCGGGCGGCTATTTCTGATCTGGAAAAGGCGCTGGTCGATCGAGATGAAGCCCGGATTATGGTCAGCGCGCTGACGGCCGAGCAAAAGGCAAAGGATGAGGCGCACGCCGCCCAGGTTAAGGTCTTGCAGGATAACAAAGAGGTGTTGAGTGCGCAGTTTAGCGAGGTGGGCGGTAAGATTTTGGATGCTGCCCAAAAGCAGTTTCTTGAACGAGCTGACGCGCGGTTCAAACAATCAGAAGAATTGACAGGGCAGGGGATTAAGGCCCTGCTTCAGCCGGTGCATGAGCGCCTGCAACGCTATGAAGAGCAAGTGACCAAGGTTGAGACCGAACGCCGCGATGCCTTTGGCGTACTTCATGGACAGATTGCCGCCATGCGCGAGGGCACCGAACGCGTTTCCAGTGAGGCTGCAAAGCTCGTCAATGCGTTGCGCAATGCCCCTAAGGCGCGCGGGCGCTGGGGGGAGCAGCAGTTACGCAATGTTCTGGAAAGCTGCGGACTGGCCGAACATGCCGACTTTATGACGGAAGTGAGCGTTGCCGATGGCGAAGGCGGTCGCTTGCGGCCGGATGTAATTGTGAAAGTGCCCGGCGGTAAGTCGCTGGTCATTGACGCAAAGGTGTCGCTCAATGCTTATCAGGATGCCTTTGGTGCGGTGGATGAGCAGGAGCGCGAAGTCCAACTCGCAGCGCATGCTGCGGCCATGAAGGCACATGTGAACACGCTCGGCAATAAAGCCTATTGGAACCAATTCCCCGATGCGCCCGATTATGTGATCATGTTTGTTCCCGGCGAACATTTCTTAACCGCAGCATTGGAGCAGGATCATCAACTTTGGGATTATGCTCTTGATCGCAAGGTCTTATTGGCAACACCTACGAACTTGATTGCAATTGCACGGACGGTTGCAGCCGTTTGGAAGCAAGAGACAATGGCAGGCCAAGCGCGGGAAATTGCAGAATTGGGGCGGGAGCTTTATAGCCGCTTGGCGACCATGGGTGGCCATGTGGCAAAAATGGGAACAAACTTAAACACCGCTGTTTCGGCATACAACGCGATGGTGGGTAGCCTTGAAAGCAAGGTGATGACGCAAGCTCAGCGCTTTGAGAAGCTTGGTGTCGATATAGGGTCTAGATCTATTGATGCCTTGCCTATGGTCGAGGAAACTGCTCGTCCGTTAACGAAATTGATGCCACCTGCCTATGAGACTGGCGACTAAGTTATCGCCGCCGAAGCTGGTTCAATATCTCATACGCCATCACAGATGTCGCAACGGCGGCATTGAGGCTATCCGCTTTGCCCATCATCGGCATCTTCACGAGAAGATCGCAATCTGCCTCATAAGTATCTGGTAAACCTTGAGATTCATTCCCGACTAGCAAGAAGACGGGTGGTGTATATTGGGGGGCCTGATAATCCTGATCGGTATTGAGGCTGGTGCCAATGAGTTGGCCGGGGCCTTGACGCAGCCATTCCATAAACTCCGGCCAGCTTGCCTTGCTGATCACTTGGGTGAACAACGCCCCCATGCTGGCGCGGACGGCCTCCACTGAAAAAGGATCGGTGCAGTCATCAATGAGGATCAGGCCGCCAGCGCCTACGGCGTCGCCGGTCCGCAAAATGGTACCCAGATTTCCGGGATCGCGCAGGCGTTCCGCCGCAATCCAGATCTTCGCCTTCGCACGATCCACTTCAGCCAAGGGCACCCAGCGTTCTTCATAAACGCCAAGCACGGCCCCCGGATTATCTTTGCCAGAAAGCTTCGATAGAATATCGGGCGATGTAACAAATACCTCGCCACCTGCGTTCTCAGTCGCAGTGATGAGCTGTTGAACCAGCGGGTGGCGCCCGCTTTCTGGTGCAAACCAGAGCATGTGGGGCGCGCGCCCAGCATCAAGGGCTTCTGTCAGAATGCGCAGGCCTTCTGCCAAAAACAGGCCTTCAAGGCGGCGGGCCTTTTTGTCGCGCAACGCTTTGACGCGTTTGACCAGCGGATTGGAATATCCCGAAATATCGCGGGGCATGGCGGTCTATTCGGCTTCGTGAAAGCGGGCTTCGACCAGATCGGCAAGCTGCGTCACGGCGTCTTCTGCGCCGTCCCCTTCAGCTCGAATCGTAATCTCGTCACCAGGGGCTGCCCCCAGCATCATCAGCCCCATGATGGATGTACCGACAACGGTCGTGCCCTCTTTTTCAACTTCAACCTGCACTGAAAGTCCGCTGGCCAAAGTCACAAATTTGGCGCTGGCCCGCGCATGCAGGCCGCGTCGATTGCAAATGGTGACGGTGCGGCTGATCATCATGCGGCTTGTTCACCCAAGACTTCAGATGCGACGGAAATATATTTGCGGCCAGCCTCTCGAGCGGCCGCAACTGCGTCGACGACTTTCATCCGGCGGCGAGCGCTTTCCAGACGGATCAGCATGGGTAAGTTAATTCCGGCGATCACCTCAACGCGACCGACATCCATAAGGGAAATGGCCAGATTGGACGGGGTGCCACCGAACAAGTCAGTCAGAACGATTACGCCGCTTCCACTCTCAACCTTGGCAATAGCAGCAGCAATATCGGCACGGCGTGCTTCCATGTCGTCATCCGGCCCGATGCAAATTGCCTCAATGGCAGTCTGCGGCCCGACGACATGCTCCATGGCTGTCACAAACTCGGTTGCAAGGCGTCCATGCGTTACGAGCACTAGACCAATCATCAACCACCCCGTCTCACTGTGTCGAGCTCGCCTGAGCGCCAGACTCGTCTTCTTTGCCTGCACTGTCGCCGGCAGCCTCGATGTCTCTGTGAGACAAAATAGGCGTGAACCCATGGTTCGCCAAGTGACGCGCGACTCGTTCTGCCACATGAACAGACCGATGGCGGCCGCCCGTACACCCAAACGCGATCGTCACATAGGCTTTTCCTTCAAGCCCGTAACGGGGGAGGAGTGTCAGCAGCAGCCCTTCGATCTGACGCACAACATCTTCATATGCAGGGTCTTCCTCAATAAAGCGAGCGATGCGCGTGTCGAGGCCCGTTAGCGGCCGTAATGCTGCATCCCAATGCTGGTTTCGCAAAAAGCGCATGTCGAAAATGAGATCCGCATTTCTGGGCAGGCCGCGTGCATAGCCAAAGGACAGCACGGCAATATTCATGCCCACATCGCCCCAGTCGCCAAAACGGGTGCGAATTTCTTGCTTCAGGGCGTTGGTGGTGCTGGCTGTGGTATCGATGACGTGCTCGGCCCAGCGCCTCAGCGGGGCAACCAACTCCCGTTCGCTGGCAATGCCATCTTTGGCTGGGCGGTCT
>JBJTAW010000172.1:0-2980 GCA_046091025.1 Chakrabartia sp.
GCAAAAGCAGGGCCCGTTTCCCCACGGGCAATATCGATCAAATCGGCAACCACGGCAGAGGCCGTTGGCCCCTCCCCAGCGCCCCGGCCTTGCAGGAAAAGGCGACCAACAAAATTCCCCTCCGCGACCACAGCATTTAACGATCCAGTGACATGCGCCAGAGGATGCGCCAGAGGCACGAGACAGGGCTGAACGCGCTGGAACAGACCGGCCTCGTTGGCCTCTGCCATCCCGACCAGACGAATGCGATGGCCCAGCGCCTGCGCCTCCACAATATCGGCGGCAATGACGTGCCGAATGCCGCGCACATCCACGCCGTCAAAATCAATTGCCGTGCCAAAGGCAAGGCTTGCGAGGATGGACAGCTTATGCGCTGCATCCACGCCATCAATGTCAAAGCTGGGGTCCGACTCTGCATATCCCAGCGCCTGCGCTTCGGAGAGGACATCGGCGAAATCCCGGCCTGCACTCTCCATCGTCGACAAGATATAGTTGCAGGTGCCGTTCAGGATGCCGAACACGCCAGAAATCTCGTTGGCGGCAGCCCCTTCGCGCAGGCCCTTAATGACGGGGATGCCCCCGGCGACAGCAGCTTCATATTTCAACGCAACATTGGCGCGCTCGGCGGCTTCGGCGAGTTCCAAGCCATGATGCGCAATCATGGCCTTATTGGCCGTCACAAAAGCGCGGCCATTGGCGATGGTCTTGCGTGCAAGCACAAGCGCCGGGCCATCTGACCCGCCAATCAACTCCACGATGACATCAACGCCGCCCAACTCAGCAAGGGCGGCCGTATCATCGACCCATTGGAAGCGAGAGAGGCTAATGCCGCGATCACGCGTGCGGTCGCGGGCGGATACGGCAACAACCTCAATCGGGCGACCAGCGCGGCGTTCAATCAGGCTACGATTGGCATCGATCAGCTTGACGACACCTGCGCCAACTGTTCCCAGACCTGCCAATGCTACCCGCAACGCTTCCGCCATGTTTACGCTCCACAAATTCGCTCTTCTCAGCGCCTTTAGGGAGGATAATGTCTGATTGGAACAAGCTTTTACACAAAGCCGCGCTGCCGGCTTCATGCGGCATGTGGTCTATCGAACACTTGCCCCGCCTGACCACATGTGGAAGACGGGCCGCATGCTGACTCACATTAAAGTTCGGGGCGCCCGGGAACATAATCTCAAGGGCGTCGATGTTGATATTCCGCGCGATACGCTGACCGTGATCACTGGACTGTCCGGTTCGGGCAAGTCGAGCCTTGCCTTTGACACCATCTATGCCGAGGGGCAGCGGCGTTATGTGGAGTCTCTGTCCGCCTATGCGCGGCAGTTTCTGGAAATGATGCAAAAGCCCGATGTGGATCACATAGGGGGCCTGTCCCCCGCCATCAGCATTGAGCAGAAGACAACCAGCAGAAATCCACGCTCCACCGTCGCGACGGTGACAGAGATTTATGATTATATGCGTTTGCTCTGGGCGCGTGTTGGCATTCCCTATTCCCCGGCAACGGGCCTTCCCATTTCAGCCCAAACTGTCAGCCAGATGGTGGACCGCGTGGCCGCCTTGCCAGAGGGAACACGCCTTTATCTGCTCGCACCCGTCGTGCGGGGTCGCAAGGGCGAATATCGCAAGGAGCTGGTGGAATGGCAAAAGTCCGGCTTCACCCGCGTGCGCATTGATGGCGCATTTCATGATATTGATGAGGCCCCAGCCCTTGATAAGAAATTTAAGCACAACATCGAGGTAGTGGTTGATCGCATCGTCGTGCGCGAGGCGATTGACACCCGTATGGCCGACAGCTTTGAAACCGCGCTGAAGCTGGCCGACGGGTTGGCCTTTGTCGATCCTGCCGACGCGCCAGAGGATGCGTCGACCTCCAAAGATGTGCTGGGCGACCACGCCCCGCCAGGACGCATCGTCTTTTCAGAGAAATTTGCTTGCCCTGTTTCAGGTTTCACCATTTCTGTAATTGAGCCGCGCCTCTTTTCCTTCAACGCGCCGCAAGGGGCGTGCCCGACATGCGATGGCTTGGGAGAGAAGCTTTCCTTCGACCCGGAACTGATCGTTCCCAATGAAGCCCTGTCGATCAAAAATGGTGCGATTGTCCCTTGGGCGAAATCCAACCCGCCCAGCCCCTATTATATGCAGGTGCTCAGTTCCCTCGCGCGGCATTTTGACTTCAGCCTAGAGACACCTTGGAAAGATCTACCCGCAGACATACGCGACATCCTCCTCAATGGTGCAGGCCTCGAGATCATCCGCCTGACGTTTCAGGATGGCCGCAAAACCTATGATGCGCATAAGCATTTCCATGGCGTGATCGGTAATCTCAATCGACGCTTGATCCAGACCGACAGCGCCTGGATGCGGGAAGAATTGGCGAAATATCAAAGCTCGGCCCCCTGCGAAGCCTGCCAAGGCGCGCGCCTCAAGCCGGAGGCGCTGTGCGTCAAAATCGCCGACACCACGATCAGCACGGCCACCCAATTATCAGTCATTGATGCGGTTGAGTGGTTCGGCGCATTGGATGCCAAGCTCGGCCCGCAGCAGCAGCAAATTGCGCGCGCCATCCTGAAAGAGATTAATGAGCGGTTGGGCTTCCTCAACAATGTCGGCCTTGATTACCTGAACCTCAGCCGCACATCGGGCACTTTGTCGGGCGGAGAGAGCCAGCGGATCCGCCTGGCCTCCCAAATCGGGTCGGGCCTGTCGGGCGTTTTATATGTGCTGGATGAACCCTCGATCGGCCTGCATCAGCGCGATAATGATATGCTGCTCGCAACACTGCAGAGGCTGCGCGATTTGGGCAATACGGTCATCGTCGTGGAGCATGACGAGGACGCCATTCGCCATGCCGACTATATCATCGATATGGGGCCGGGTGCGGGCGTTCATGGCGGCCAGATTGTAGCGCAAGGGAGCCTTGCCGATATTGAGGCCGCCGAAGGAAGTTTGACGGCCGATTATCTGACTGGGC
>JBJTAW010000173.1:0-3694 GCA_046091025.1 Chakrabartia sp.
AAATGGTGTAGGGAACAAGGCCCATATCCTTTTTGGCCATGGGATCGTCAAAGCGGCGGCCGATCAGGCGCTTCACCGCGTAAATTGTGTTTTCAGGATTGGTGACGGCCTGACGCTTGGCCGGCTGACCAATCAGCCGCTCCCCATCCTTGGCGAAGGCCACAATCGACGGCGTCGTGCGCGCGCCTTCTGCATTTTCGATCACCTTGGGCGCGCCGCCTTCCATCACGGAAACGCAGCTGTTGGTGGTGCCAAGGTCAATTCCAATTACTTTTGCCATAGTCTTACTTCACCACGATATGGATAAAGGCGGTCTTTCCCCTCAGAAAGATGCGCCAAATTTCGTTACTGACGCGATATAGGAAGCGAATTCTCGCTCGCAAGGTTTGAAGAGGTAAAGAGCGTATTGGGGGTGAAATGATTGGCCACTCACGCTATCTTCTTTCGTAACCCAAGTTGGATAAGGACGCATCGCCATGTTTTTCAAACACGCACTTCTGCCCGCGCTTTTCCTGATGGCATCTTGCGCCCCGCAAGAGGCAGAGCCTGTAACGGACGCCAGTGTTCGGCTACCTGCGGTCAAGGGAAATCCCGGCGCAGCCTATTTTACGCTTCATGGCGGCAAAGCCGGGCGGACGCTGGTTTCGGTCGCAAGCCCAGATGCGGGCCACGCAGAAATGCATGATATGACGATGAAAGACGGCATGATGATGATGACGCCCATCACATCTGTCGCCATTCCCAAAGACGCTGAGGTGCAATTTGCGCCCGGCGGAAAGCATGTGATGCTTTTTGACATAAAGGCTGGCCTGAAGGCGGGAGACACGATCGCGCTCAGCTTTACCTTCAAAGATGGTCAAACGAGCCAAATCACAGCGACCGCCGAAGCATCAGGTGGAGGAGATGCGCACGGCCATTGATCCGCAAATATCGTTTGGGGCGCACGCAAGCTTAAGCGATCCGCGCCAAGGCGGATAACAGGGTGTGAACATAGGAGAAGACGATGCAACACCGCCGTTTGGGAAAGAGCGCGATTTACGTTTCCGATATTTGCATGGGCACAATGACCTTCGGCAGTCAGGCTGATGAAGCGACATCCCACTGCATCCTGGATCAGTCTCTCGAAGCCGGCATCAACTTCTTCGACACAGCCGAAGGCTATCCTGTGCCGCCCGATCCCAAAAGGGTGGGACGAACGGAAGAGTTTTTCGGTCGCTGGATGAAAACCAAAGACCGCGATGCGATCATCCTCGCAACCAAAGTCTCTGGCCCGAGCCACACTTGGTTCAAATCGCCCAAGCGGGCGGGCATGACGGCGCTGGATCGGCACAATATCATCAAAGCTGTGGAAGACAGTCTACTTCGCCTGCAAACCGATTATATCGAACTCTCCCAGACCCATTGGCCGGACCATGGCACGCCCTATGAAGAGACGATGGACGTGCTGGATGAACTGGTGCGCGCGGGCAAAGTGCGCATCATCGGCTGCTCCAATGAAACAAGCTGGGGACTGATGAAATCCATTCAGGCGTCAGAGCGTTTGGGCGTCGCCCGCTATCAGACGATCCAGAATAATTTCAGCATGAACAACCGTCGGTTTGAAGATGGACTGGCGCAAGTTTGCCGCGAAGAGGGCGTGAGCCTTATTCCCTATTCGCCGCTCGCTGGCGGTGTTTTGTCTGGCAAATATAATGACGGGCAACGGCCAGATGGCGCGCGTTTCTCCCGCTATTTAGAGATTGGCGGCCGTCAGGCCGACATGGCTAACCGGTTCGTCAATGAAAAATCCTTGGCGTCAACCGAACGCTATATCGCCCTCGCCAAGGAAGCGGGCATGGATGTGATCACCATGGCGACAGCTTGGTCAAAGCAGCATGACTTTGTGGCATCCACCATTGTCGGCGTCAGCCGTGAAGACCAATTGCCAGCCATTTTGGCTGCCGCTGATTTGGTGCTACCCAATGACCTTATGAAGGCCATCTACAAGATCAGCCGCGAGATTATGTACCCAATGGGCTAAGGGTGCTCATCCCTAGTCTGGTGCGTGCGGCGGGCCTCAGCGATCCGCCGCCGCAACCAGCCAAATATAATCAAATGCGCGCCGGCCAGAAGCAGGACGATGATGAGGATGATGCGTTCTGCGCTCACTCCACCGTCACGCTCTTCGCCAAATTACGTGGCTGATCTACATCCGTGCCTTTGGCGACGGCGACGTGATAGGCAAGCAGTTGCACCGGCACGGCATAGACCAAGGGCGCGATCAGGGGGTGAACCTTGGGCATTTCGATAGTCGCGATGCGGCCTTCGCCGGCTTCCGCCAGCCCTTCGGCATCGGAGATCAGCACCACCTTGCCGCCGCGCGCGCGGACTTCCTGCATATTGCTGACCGTCTTTTCAAAGAACGGGCCGGAGGGCGCGAGCACGATGACGGGGACATCCTCATCAATCAGTGCAATTGGCCCATGCTTCATCTCGCCAGAAGCATAGCCTTCGGCGTGGATATAGCTGATTTCCTTAAGCTTAAGCGCGCCTTCCAGCGCCAAGGGATAATCCGGCCCACGGCCAAGGTAGAGCACATCCCGCGCCGGTGCGATATGGTGCGCCATATCCGCAATCTCTTGATCATGGGCTAAAGCGGCATTGAGGGCGGCTGGCGTGTCAATGAGGTGGTGGACAATATCCCGCTCTTCATCTCGGCTCAAACGTCCCTTCACCACCGCCAAATGCGCGGCCAGCGCAGCGAGCACCGCCAACTGGCAGGTAAAAGCCTTGGTCGAGGCAACCCCAATTTCTGGACCGGCATGGGTGGGCAGCAACAACTCCGCCTCGCGCGCCATGGAACTGGTCGGCACATTGACGACAACCGCGATCTTCTGCCCCTCCGCCCGCGCATGGCGGAGTGCTGCTAGCGTGTCGGCGGTTTCCCCGGATTGAGAGATGAAGAGCGCAAGGCCACCCGGCTCTAACACCGGGTTGCGATAGCGAAATTCCGATGCGACATCTATATCGACAGGAACGCGGGCGAATTGCTCAAACCAATATTTGGCGACCATGCCTGCGTAAAAGCTGGTGCCACAGGCAACAATCGTGATGCGGGCGATGCTCGATAGATCAAAGTCCATCTGCGGCAGGGCCACTCGTTCTTCCACGGGGCGGATATAGCTTTGCAGCGTTTGGGCAACGACGGTGGGCTGCTCAAAAATCTCTTTAAGCATGAAATGGCGATAGGGGCCTTTTTCAACGGCGGCCGCCGTCACGCCCGAAATCGTGACTGCGCGCTTTACGGGCTGGTTCTTCTGGTCAAAAATCTGCGCGCCATCACGCGTGATGACCACCCAATCACCTTCATCCAGATAGGCAATCTGCTGCGTGAGCGGCGCAAGCGCAAGCGCGTCAGACCCCAGATAGGTCTCCCCATCCCCATAGCCGACAACCAGAGGCGAACCGAGCCGTGCGCCAATGAGCAAATCAGGATGCTGGCGAAACGCGATGGCCAGTGCAAAGGCCCCCCGCAGCTGCGGCAAAACGGCTTTCACGGCCTCTTCTGGCGAAGACCCAGATTCCACATATTCTGAGATCAAATGGGCGACGACTTCTGTGTCCGTCTCACTCTCCAACCGCCGCCCCCGCGCGATGAGGCCATCGCGCAGCGTCTTGAAGTTTTCGATAATCCCATTGTGCACCAGAGCGACTT
>JBJTAW010000174.1:0-3890 GCA_046091025.1 Chakrabartia sp.
GTCAACAAATATCCCTGCTTAAAGGCTGCATGGCTTGGCCAAGGTTCGTGTTCTGCGACTGCCGGATAAATGGCATATTGGGCAATGACAGGCTTTGCAGCGGGCTTATCCCTCAGCGCCATGGCCGTGACGACGGCCAAGTTGCCGCCTGCGCTATCGCCCGACAGGATCAGGCCGGAGCAGGGAATGTTTTCCGCAATCCAGCGTGTGGCTGCTTCACAATCTTCTGGGGCGGCAGGAAAGGGGGACTCTGGCGCGAGGCGGTAATCGATGGAGATGACAGGCATGTCCAGCTGACGCGCCGCTTCTGCGCAATAGGGTTCGTGCGTATCGAGATTGCCGATCACAAAACCGCCGCCATGATAGAAAACCATGAGTGGCCCGGGCGCACGTTCCGCCCGGGCATCATACAGGCGCGCCGGGATGATCCCTGCGGGGCCGGGGATTGAGATATCTTTCTTGACCGCCAATGCCCCAATGTCCGCATCCGCCACATGGCGCATGGCCATCATCGTGGCGCGCCCGTCTTCAATTGGGAGCTCATGGAGCTTGGGGCCTTCTTGGCTGTTCAGAAAGGCTAGAAACCCAGCAACATCGGGGCGGACAAAATGTTCGGTCATCAGCTTTTGCTCTCCAATCTTCGTAATTCAAGCTTATCGGGGTGACGCGGCGGCGTCCATGGACAAAGCGTTCCTCATCAATGCAACAGTTTTCCTATTTTGGTTTCTGGTAAATCGCGCCATAGGGGACGCAAATAGTTCAACCGCTCAGGATTTGTTATGGCTTCAACTGCGCCTTTAGAGACTTCATCATCGCAATTGGCGTCGGAAGCCGTTGTCGTTCGGTTCGCTGGCGATTCGGGTGATGGGATGCAGCTGACCGGTGGGCAGTTTACCCTCTCGTCGGCGCTGGCGGGCAATGACTTTGCAACTTTTCCCGATTTTCCGGCGGAAATTCGCGCTCCTCAGGGCACGCTTTTTGGCGTTTCTGCCTTTCAGATTAATTTCGGGTCATCCGAAGTTGAAACAGCGGGCGATGCCCCGGACGTTCTGGTCGCGATGAACCCGGCGGCGCTCAAAACGAATGTCCGCGATTTAAAGCCCGGTGGTCTGATTATTGCAGATTCGGGTGAGTTTACGGCGCGCAATCTTGCCAAGGCGGAATATACCGAAAATCCGCTTGAGAATGACTCGCTCGGCAAGTGGCAGTTGATTGCCTTTAACATCTCTCAGCTCACGATGGATGCTGTGAAGCCCTTTGGGCTCGGCAATAAAGAAGCTCTGCGCTGCAAAAATATGTGGACGCTGGGCCTTGCGCTGTGGATGTTTGATCGTGATCGCCAGCCGATTATCGATTGGTTGAAGGACAAATTCGCCAAGAGTAGCGTTCTTGCTGATGCCAATATCGCAGCCCTTAATGCGGGCCATGCTTATGGCGAAACGGCCGAAATTGGTCAGCCGGGTAAAGTTGCGCTGCCACAACGCCATGTGAGTGCTGCGCCCGCAGAGCCGGGCCTGTACCGCACCATTACCGGCGCAGATGCTGCCGCTTATGGGCTTGTGGCGGGATGCCAGTTGGCTGGCGTGCCCGTGTTCTTTGGTGGCTATCACATCACGCCGGCGTCTTCGATTCTCCACGCGCTCTCGCGGTTGAAGGAATATGGCGTCACAACCTTTCAGGCTGAAGATGAAATTGCGGCCATCGCCTCTGCCATTGGGGCCTCCTATGCGGGCCAATTGGGCATCACATCCTCCTCTGGTCCCGGTATTGCGCTCAAGACAGAGGCTATTGGTCTTGCCGTGATGACCGAGCTTCCGCTCGTGATTGTCAATTCGCAGCGTGGTGGCCCGTCGACAGGCTTGCCGACGAAGACGGAACAGTCCGATCTTTATCAGGCTGTCTATGGCCGCAACGGCGATACGCCCTTGCCCGTCATTTCTGCATGCTCGCCGTCTGATGTGTTTGATTGTGCGATTGAGGCGGTGCGTATCGCCACGCAGTTCATGACGCCCGTTATGCTTTTGACCGATGGCTATATCGCCAATGCGGCTGAGCCTTGGAAAGTACCGGACATGTCGACCTACGCGCCGTTCCCGGTCACCTTCCTCGATCACGTGCCAGAAGGCGGGTTTAAGCCCTATGGTCGCGATGAAAAGCTGGCGCGCCCTTGGGTGAAGCCGGGCACGCCCGGTCTGCGCCATCGCATTGGCGGCATCGAAAAGCAGGTCGACACGGGGCATATCAACTATGCGCCGGACAATCACCAGGCGATGACCGATCTGCGCAAAGGCAAGGTTGATGGCATTGCTGACCATATCCCGGATCAGGATGTGTGTCTGGGTGCCGAAGGCGGAAAGCTGGTACTTGTGGGCTGGGGATCAACCTATGGCCCCATTCATCAGGCTGTGCGTCGGGCCCGCGCGAAGGGGCTGGAGGTCAGCCCTGTTCATGTTCGCCATATCTGGCCGCTGCCGAAGAACCTTGGCGATCTGCTCAAGTCGTTCGATAAGGTGATCGTGCCGGAAATGAACACGGGCCAGTTTAAGACCGTTTTGCGGGATCAATATCTGATTGATGCCCGCCCGCTGAACAAAGTGTCGGGACAACCGTTCCGCATCGCAGAAATTGAAGCCGCCATAGAGGAGGCCTTAGCATGAACGATATGACCCCCATCAAAACCAGCCCGAAGGACTGGGAAACCGATCAGGAAGTGCGCTGGTGCCCCGGTTGCGGTGACTATGCGATCCTCAAAGCCATGCAGCGGACGATGCCAGAAATTGGCGGGACGCCGGAAAATACGGTGTTTGTATCTGGCATTGGCTGCTCATCGCGCTTTCCATATTATATGGAAACCTATGGCTTTCACACCATCCATGGTCGCGCGCCTGCCGTTGCAACCGGGGTGAAGTTGGCAAACCCGGATCTGGATGTCTGGATCATCACCGGTGATGGCGATGCCTTGTCCATTGGGGGCAACCACACCATGCATTTGCTCCGCCGCAATCTAAATTGTCAGGTGCTGCTGTTCAACAATGAAATTTATGGCCTGACCAAGGGGCAATATTCCCCCACCAGTCGCGAAGGGACACGCTCTCCCTCAACGCCATTTGGTTCGGTTGATCATCCCGCGCGCCCTTGCGCCTTTGCGTTGGGTGCTGGCGCACGTTTCGTCGCGCGCGCTTATGATGTCTCAAAGCAGCTGGTTGACGTCTTGAAAGCGGCGCATCGTCACAAGGGCACGGCCTTTGTCGAGATTTTCCAGAACTGCATCGTTTACAATGCGGATGTGTTTGCAGGCTTTACCGAAAAGGCGAACCAGAACCACCAGCTTTGGCTGGAGGACGGCAAGCCGATGCTGTTTGACGGTGGCACTAAGGGTATTGCGCTCGATAGCGACAAGTTGATGCTCAAGGTTGTCGATGTGGTGGACGGTGATTGGCAGGCCGCAGGCGTTCTGGTGCACGATATCACCAACCGGGCCGTCTCACATATGCTGGTGGAAAGGCCCTTTGGGCCGTTCCCAGTGGCACTTGGCATTCTCTATGATGATCCCCTGCCTACTTTTGAGGAAGCGGTCATCGCGCAGAAGGAGCAAATTGCAGCGGGTAAAAAACCGGACTTGCAGAGCCTGATTTCCAAGGGCCAGACTTGGACTGTCGATTAATCGACAGGTTTGGCCGTCAGTAAGGTTCTAAGTGTGTATTGCAGGCCGGGCGACGGCCTGCGATGCACCGCTTATGTCCAAATCCATCCTCTGGTTTCGCCAAGATCTCCGCCTTTATGATCAGCCCGCGCTTTTGGCGGCATTGGCAGAGGGTGATGTTCTTCCTGTCTACATTTTGGACGAAGAGACACCGGAACTGCGGCCTATGGGTGCGGCCCAGTATTGG
>JBJTAW010000175.1:0-8619 GCA_046091025.1 Chakrabartia sp.
GTCCAAGCACGCGCGCGGCGTCGGCCTGTGTCACATCGGCTTCGGCGGAAGTGGCGGCCATTTGGGCGGCCTGTAATGTCGTATTTGCCGCCTCAAGCGTCGCCAGAAGCGGGGCATTATCCCCCAGACCGGCGATTTGCCGTTCGAGATCCGCCACATCGCGTTCGGCCCGCTGCACCCGTGCAGCGGCAGCAGCGAGAGCGGCATCGGCGACGCGGGCCTCGGCCTGTTCGCGGGCTTGGGCAGACAGAGCTTGGGCCAGATTGACTTCGGCATCGCGGCTGGCTGCTTCGGCTTTGGCGAGCCGATCGGCCAAGGCGGGCAGGTCTGCCTGTGCCGTTCTGATCCGCGCCTCAAGGGATTTGGCCTCTGACTCCAACCGGGCAAGGGCTTCGGCGGCGTCATTGGCCAATTCGCCTTCGCGCTGGCGATCAGCGGCAAGCCGTTCGGTCTGGGCAGCCAGATCGGCAATGCGGCGGCCCAGCGCGTCTTGTTCCGTTCGCAGAACCGCCAGCTTATGGCCCGTCTCGTTAGCGCGATCGCGCGCGGCAATGGCGGCGGCCCGCAAATCCCCCAATTACCGCACGGCGCTGGATTGATAGGCAGCGGCCGCCCGCTGCGCTTCGGCTGCGGTCTGAACCGCAGCTTCGGCGGCCTGTGCTTCGGCCTTTGCCTTGTCGGCGGCAGCCGTTGCATCGCGCCAGCGGGCAAAGATCATCCGCCCTTCGGCAACACGAATGTCGGTCGATAATTTGCGATAGCGTTCGGCTGCCCGCGCCTGCCGCCGGAGCGTGCCCGCCCGATTTTCCATATCGGCCAGAATTTCGTTCAGGCGGTTGAGGTTGTTTTCGGTCGCGCGCAATTTCTGTTCGGCATCTTTGCGCCGGACGTGCAGGCCAGAAATGCCCGCTGCTTCTTCCAGCATTGCCCGGCGATCCACGGGCTTTGCCGCGATGACCATGCCAATCCGCCCTTGGCTAACAAGCGCGGGGGAATGGGCGCCGGTTGCGGCATCGGCAAAGACCAGCGAGACATCTTTGGCGCGCACATCCTTGCCATTGATCCGGTAAGCAGAGCCTGCCCCCCGCTCAATCCGGCGGACAATTTCCAGCTCCCGCTCCTCATGCGAGGCATCGCGTTCCGTCAGGATCGAGACTTCGGCAAAATCGCGTGAGGGGCGCTTTTCTGTGCCGGCGAAAATGACGTCATCCATTGCCCCGCCGCGCAGGGATTTGGCGCTGCCTTCCCCCATCACCCAGCGAATAGCCTCCAGCAAAGTAGACTTGCCGCACCCATTGGGACCGACAATGCCCGTCAGGCCCGGCTCAAAGCGGAGCTCGCTGGGGTCGACGAAACTTTTAAAGCCCGTCAGCTTGAGGCGCTTGATCCGCAAGGCGGCGGCCTTAGGCCCCGGCGTCCATCAACTTGGGCTTCAGCGCGCCCCAAGATGAGGTGTTTTCCTGCGTGACGCCGTTGATGACAAAGGTTGGTGTACCCTGAACCTTAAATTCGCGCACACCCTTGTCGGTGATCTTCACCAGCTCATCAATTGCCCTGGCATCTGCGACACAGGCTTGCGCCTTGGCAGAGGAAATGCCGCGCTGTTGGACAAATTCAATCAGGCCCAATTTTTCGGCAAGCACCCGCGTTTGTTGCAGCGGGTTCATTGCCTGAAGGGCCTGCTGATCCGCCTCGGTGAATGTGCTGGTTCTGCCAAGCCAGTCACGCTGTGTCGCGAACAGCTGTTCGGCAATGGGGAAGAAGCGGCCCGGCCCGCCGCATTTGGCAAGCACGGATGCCGGGACATCCAGCGGGTTGAGAACAAAGGTGCGGAATTCATAAGACACAGTGCCCTTATCCACCAAAGCCTTGAGTTCAACTTTGGAGGCTTCCGAAAATTCGGCACAATGGGAACAGGTGAGTGCGCCAAATTCCATCAGCTTCACAGGTGCGTCTGGGTTGCCCATAAGCATCCCCCCATCGGGCGTAACGGCCGTGGTTTCAGACCATGTGGTGCCCGCAGGCGCGGCAATGGCGGCGGCACCGTTCTTGGCGTCGCCAGTCCCAGCACCCTTATCGCCACAGGCGGTGACGAGCAGCAGGGCCGTGGTTGCGATCAGAAGCTTCTTCATGAGGTTCTTTATCCTTTTTAGCGTTGGCCAAGAGCGCTTTTCAAAGCCGCGTCCACATCGGCCCATTCGGACGTCCGTGGCCCCGGCTGGCCGTTGATCAAAAATGTCGGAGTCGCATTAATCTTGCGCACATCGACCGCATCCTTGGTCATGGCGAGAACCGTTTTGTGCATCTGTGTGGAAGCAAGGCAGGCATTGGCCTGTGCCGGGGTGAGGCCCCGCGCTTGCGCCATGGCGAGAAGACCTGTTCCCTTGGCAAGCGTCTGAAGCTTCTTGGGCAAAGGCATCGCATTTAGCTGCGCTTCTTGCTTGAGGGCCACCAACTGCCCTTCGGCCATCCAAACATCTTGCCGGGCCATCATATCCTCGGTCAGGGTAAAGACGCGCGATGGGCCACCGCAGCGGGCCAGAAGCGCGGCCGTCAGGTCAAAGGCATCGCGCACAAGATTGCGCAATTCGAGCGCGACAAGGCCTTTGGCGATATAGTCCCGCTTCAGCGGTATCGCGGCCTCCCCGGTAAAATGGGCGCAATGGTTGCAGGTATAGCTCAGATATTCGACCAGCCGGATCTTCGCCTTGGGATTGCCGAGAACGAAGGCGCCCGTGGGGGTAATGGTCACCAGCTTTGCATAATTGGGCGCCGCTGCCTTTTGCGCGTGGGCGGGCGCCGCCATCAGGCCAATGGACCCGCAGATCAGGCCAAGCATCAGGATCAGACGATGGATCATCTCACTTTCCCCAGAACAGGCAATCCATCCGGCGCGCTGGCCACACCCTGCGCCAGAGAGGTTAGAACAGCGCGCAATTCAGGATCAGCAATTTCGCGCAAGGAATCGCCCAATTCGGCGGGAACCGGGCGCAGATTTGGTTTGGCGATGACGGGCTTGGCGCGGGTGACATCGCCTGCCCGCAAGGTGATGCGCGATACCGCATTATAGCCGAAAAACCGGTTCACCCGCTCCATAATCACAGGCTGCACATGCTGCATCATCGGGCCAAAGGCACGCTCAACGACCAGTGTCAGCGTCCCGTCGGTTTTTTTGCCCTGTGGAAAGCGAATCGCTTCGGGGGTGGAGACGCCGGCATATTTTTCCCCGGCAATTTCCGCCCAGCGGCTGACAATGGACGATTGGATAAAGCCAAAGCGCTTAAAGGCCGCCTGTCCGACGCTGGGAATGAGCTCCGCAACGCTCTTTGCGCGGCCGCCGCGGGGTCGTTCCCCCAGACCAGAATGCTGCTTGTCTTTTGCCATGCCTGCCCCCATGCCAGACCGCATCATGCGCGTCGAGACTATGCCCTTAGTTACCAACAAGATTCTCGCTTATTATGACGCGAATGCGCGCATTTTGCCTTGGCGTTGCCCACCAGGTGGGTCGCGTCCTGACCCCTATCATGTCTGGCTGTCCGAAGTGATGTTGCAGCAGACGACCGTTGCTGCCGTCAAAGCCTATTTTGCAACCTTCACACAACGCTGGCCAACATGCGCCGATCTTGCCCATGCAGAGGATGCCGATGTCATGGCCGCTTGGGCTGGGCTGGGCTATTATGCGCGGGCCCGCAATCTGCTGGCCTGTGCGCGCCAGGTCACACAGGGTCTGGGTGGACAGTGTCCGGAGACAGAAGAGGGCTTGCGGGCCGTGCCCGGCATCGGCCCCTATACGGCGGCGGCCATATCCGCGATTGCCTTTGGCAGGCGTGCGGTTGTTGTCGATGGCAATGTGGAGCGGGTCATTGCTAGGCTGTTCGCGGTGAAAACCGCTTTGCCCGCCGCCAAGCCAGAGATTTATGGCTGGATGGACAGCCTGACACCTCAGGCGCGCGCCGGAGATTTTGCGCAGGCCATGATGGATTTGGGAGCGACGATTTGCACCCCGCGACGGCCTTTATGTGATTTGTGTCCTGTGGCCGAGGACTGCCGGGGCCGCTCCGAGGCCGAAGCCTATCCCGTCAAAGCTGCAAAACATCCCAAGCCTGAACGGTTCGGGCGCGTCTGGTGGATTGAGGTCGGGGGCCATGTGGCGCTGATCCGTCGACCGGCCAAGGGGTTGCTCGGCGGCATGCGGGCCCTGCCCAGCTGTGATTGGGTGGGTGACGATGCCCCGCCGCCATTTGCGGGGGATTGGCAGGCCCTTGGCGCTGTGACCCATGTCTTCACCCATTTCCGTTTGACGTTGCAGATTTTGGGTCTGCAAATTTCCAAACAACCCACGTTTGTTTTCGATGTGGAATGGTGGCCAATTGACCGCTTGCATGAAGCCGGACTACCAACATTGTTTAACAAGGCCGCAATGGTCGCCTGCCAAGGATGAGGATTTATGACGATTAACCTGAATCGCCGCCATTTTTTAAGCGCATCTGCCCTTGCGGCGGGCTTTGCGAGCCTTCCCGCCAGCCTGCGCGCCGCGCAGACGGGGCCGCTGGCTTGGGGGCCCGTGCGCAAGACGATGCAGGGCTTTATTGACAGTAAATATGTACCCGGAACAGTGGCTGCCATTGGCCGGGGGACACAGGCTCCGGACTTCCTATCCACCGGCGCGCTGGCCTTTGACAATCCAGCCCCCGTCGCGGAAGACTCGCTCTTCCGCGCTTATTCCATGACCAAGCCGATTACGGGCATGGCCGCCATGATGTTGATCGAGGACGGCAAGCTGAAGCTTGATCAGAATATTGCCGATTTTCTGCCCGGTTTTGCCAATCCCCGCGTTCTGACCGATCCGGAAAAGAGCCTGGACGCTCGTGCCGCATCCGGCCCGATCACGATCCGACATCTGCTCACCCATACGGCGGGTTTGGGCTATACAATTGTGACCAAAGGCCCGTTGCTGGAGGCTTATGTGAAGTTGGGCATTACGCCGGCTTCTGCCTCGCGCAAGCCGCTGCCGGGTCAGCCCAATGTGGCGACGGCCCCCAGCCTTGCCGAATTTGCCGATCGACTGGCAACCTTGCCGCTGATTGCGGATCCCGGAACGGTGTGGAGCTATTCGGTTAGCCTTGATCTGCTGGGCCGGATTATTGAACTGGCCAGCGGCATGTCGTTCGACGCGTTCCTGCAGCAACGCATCTTTGCGCCCTTGGGCATGACCAGCAGCTGGTTTCAGGTGCCGCAAAGCGAGATGAAGCGCCTGACGACCAATTATTTCGGCGCACCCTTTGGCACCTTCCCAATTGATCCGGGCACGGACAGCGTCTTTTTTGACAAGCCGGCCTTCCCCTTTGGCGGGGCGGGCCTTGTCACCAGCCCGCGCGATTATGATCGCTTCCTCGCCATGTTGATGGGTGAAGGCGCCATTGGCGATCGGCGCATCATGAAGGCCGAGACGGCACGGCTGGCCATGTCCAACCTTGTTCCTGCCGGAACGCGGATGGAAAGCTATGTCAAAGGCCAGGGCTTTGGGGCTGGCGGTCGGGTGACAATCGCCCCGCGCGATAATGGCGAAGGTCTTGGCACCTTTGGTTGGGGGGGGGCCGCCTCCACCATTGGCTGGGTAGATCGGACACGCGGCATTCGCGCCTCTGGCTGGTCGCAGATTATGACAATGGGGTATCAGCCCTTCACCGAAGACTTTGGCAAAGCCGTTTATCAAAGCCTGTCGGTCTGATTATGGCCCCCGGCTTTACAGGGTCGCCGCTTGACCGCGTTGACCATATTCGCAGCGATGCAGAGGCCGTCACTGCGCTTCTCAATGATTGGCGCGGGCGGGTTTTGGGGCTGGACGGGCTTGACCCCCGTCTTTCCGCCGAAGGGCGGCTGGTCTGGCAGAGCATGGCAGAGGTGTCGCTTGAGGTCGACCTGATCCTGCTTGGCCTGCATGAGGATAAGCCCCATTTTGCGCCCATCACATCTGGGCAGGGTGGGGCGCATCGCTCCCCCGCAATCTGGCGTGCGTTGGCGAGCCTGCCTGCGGAAGAAGCCGCGATTTACGGCACGGCGCGCAGCCTGATTGATTGGCATAATGGCCATCGCTTCTGCGGCCAGTGCGGCGGGGAGACGAAGGTCTTTCGCGCAGGCTGGGGGCGTGTCTGTGGTGGCTGTGGGAAGGAACATTTCCCCCGCACCGATCCTGTCGTCATCATGCTGGCTGAATATCAGGGTCGCGTGCTGGTCGGGCGGCAGGCGGCATGGCCGCAGGGCAATTATTCCGCACTCGCGGGATTTCTAGAGCCGGGCGAAAGCGTTGAAGAAGCCGTGCGCCGGGAAATTTTTGAAGAAGCGGGCGTGCGCTGTGGCGCAGTGCGCTATGTCGTGAGCCAGCCTTGGCCTTTTGGCGGGTCGCAATTGATGATTGCCTGTGTGGCAGAGGCGCTGGACGACACACTCACAATTGATACCAAGGAATTGGAAGATGCCCGCTGGGTGTCGCGAGAGGAAGTTTTGGCCGCACTCAAGGATGCGCCGGACAAAAACTTTAACGCGCCCCCACCCTTTGCCATTGCCAGCACCTTGTTCCAGCGCTGGGTGGCGGAGGTTTAGGGCCTGTGCAGCAGGAGTTTTAGAAGACGCCCAGCGCGCGTCATGCTGAACTTGGTTCAGCATCCACGGTTTTGGAACATTCTGACCTTTGGGCGCTTGCGGGCCGGTGGACCCTGAACCAAGTTCAGGGTGACGCGAAAGATACGCGATTTAACCGCGTGGGCGGGCCTGCTTATAGGTGCCCAGCACACGCAGTGAGCGGGAATAGAAGCTCAGCTCTTCCAGCGCACGGGCGACGGCTGGATCATCGGGATGGCCAACAATATCGGCAAAGAAGGTCGTCGCGGCAAAGCTTGCCCCGCGCTGATAGCTTTCGAGCTTGGTCATGTTGACGCCATTTGTCGCAAAGCCGCCCAAGGCTTTGTAGAGCGCGGCGGGCACATTCTTCACCTCAAAGATGAAGCTGGTGATGACCAGCCCTTCATTGGGGGCGGCCGCGCCCGACCGCGCGAGGCGGACAAAGCGGGTCATGTTATCGTCTGAATCTTCCAGCGCCTCTGCCAATGTTTCAAGGCCATAAATGGCTGCCGCGCCCGGTGGGGCAATGGCGGCAATGGCAGGATTATTCAGCTCAACCGCGCGGGCCGCAGCCCCCGCCGTATCGGGGAAGGGCACAGGGTCAATGGCATGGGTGCGCAGCCATTTGCGGCACTGGCCCAAGGCTTGGGGGTGGCTGATCGCTTGGCGGACATCCTCCAGCCGACCTGTACCCATCAGCGCATATTTGATTGGCAGAAAAAACTCGCCTGTGATGACCAAGCCCGATTCTGGCAGCAGAAAATGAATATCGGCAACGCGCCCATGCAGGGAATTTTCAATGGGAATGAGGGCGCTGTCTGCCTGCCCATCGCGCACGGCGTCAATCGCATCTTCAAAGCTATAACAGGGCACGGGCAGGGCATCCGGCTGATCCTGAAGCACGGCAATGTGCGAATTGGCGCCCGGCGCGCCTTGAAAGGCGACGGCGCGGGTCGGGGCCTTGGCCGCGGCCTCAAGCATGGCAGCAACAATGGGCTGGGCGGGGGCTGGATATCGGTTCATCTTGGAATTCCGCTTAAGGGGAGGTGATCAATGCTGCAAGCATGCTTGCGATGCGCGGCTGGCAAGGCTAAGGCGCAAGCGATTCCAAAACACCGGCCATTTGATCAGGGGTTTCAACGGGCATGAGCGATAGCGATCAATTCAACACCATCGCTGGATGGACGCTGGCAGCAGGCATTGTTGCATTGGGTGCAACAATCGTCACGGGCGAGGTTTTTAAGCACCATCCGGTTGAGGCCGGCGGCTTTGAAGTTGCAAGCGCAGAAGGCAGCGGTGAAGGCGGCGCGGCGGCAGAACCGCCCATTGCGCTGCTGATGCAGACAGCCGACGCGGCCAAGGGCGCAGAAGTCTTCAAGAAATGCGCGTCTTGCCACACGGTTAATCAGGGTGGCGCTAATGGCATTGGCCCCAACCTCTGGGCCACATTGGGCAAGAGCGTGGGTAAAGCGCATCCCGGTTTCGCCTATTCCCCCGCTTTGTCGGGCCATGGCGGCGTCTGGGATTATGAGAATATGAACCTTTGGCTGAAAAGCCCGAAGAAATTTGCTGATGGCACCAAGATGAGCTTTGCTGGCCTTTCCAAGCCAGAAGACCGGGCGAATGTCATCGCCTATCTGAATGCGCAGGGCTCGAACTTGCCGCTTCCGCCTGCACCTGCAGCGGATGCAGCGCCAGCAGAAGCTGCCATTGCAGCCGCGCCTGCGGAAGGAAATGCAACGGCTCCGGCACCTGCTGCCAAATAAGCCTTGTGGCATCGCGAAAAGAAAAAGCCCGGAGCAATCCGGGCCTTTTTCTTATAGGCTATCTGCCTCATAAAAGGCGCGCACATGCGCCCAAGCTTCCTCGGCTGTTTCGACATACTGAAACAGGCTCAAGTCGCGCTCGGCGATCACCCCATGATCGACCAAGGCTTGGAAATCGACGACATCTTCCCAAAAGGCGCGGCCAAAGAGCATCACCGGGATCGGTTTGACC
>JBJTAW010000176.1:0-6508 GCA_046091025.1 Chakrabartia sp.
GGATTACGCTTTTGTTGGGATTTCAGGCGTCGGGCAATGAATGGGAAGGCAAAATTTACGATCCGCGGGCGGGCAAAACCTATCGGTCCACGCTGCAAAAACAGGCCGATGGCAGCTTGCGGGTCAAGGGCTGTGTTGGCCCCTTTTGCCGCACTGTGAAATTTACCCCTGCGCCTTAAGTCTTCAAGCCGATTTCAATCAGCCGCTGAACGAGAAAATCATTCGCGGTGATGGGGTTCCGATAAAGATTGGGGTGGTCTGCATCCATGCAGCCCGGCAAGGTCTCAATCAGAACGTCTGAGGCCAAATGCAGGAAAAAGGGCATGGAATAGCGCGGGATATGGCGGCGCTCCGGCGGTGGGTTGAGCACGCGGTGAATGGTGGAGGGCAGCTGATTATTGGTCAGCCGCTCCAGCATATCGCCCACATTGATGACGAGCGCCCCCTCGGGCGGCGCGATGGAGAGCCATTCGCCCTGACGCGTCAACAGCTGCAAGCCACCTTCTTCCGCGCCCAGAAGCAGCGTGATCAAATTAATATCGCCATGCGCGCCGGCGCGAATGCCCGGCGCATCGGCGGGGATTGGCGGATAATGCAGTAGGCGCATCACCGAATTGCCATGGTCCACTTTGTCGGCAAACCAATCCGGCGATAGGCCAAGATACCGGGCGATGGCGGATAAAAGCTGATTTCCCGCACGGTCAAAGGCGGCGTACATGGCGGTGAAGATGGCTTCAAATTCCGCAAGTTCTGTGGGCCAGATATTGTCGGGCATGTGATCGCGGAAGCGATGCCCGGCGGGCAGATCACGGCCCACATGCCAAAATTCCTTCAGGTCAACATGCGCTGCATCCTTGGCAATTTCGGTGCCAAAGGGGGTATAGCCGCGCTGTCCCGCAAGCTCTGCTGAATAGTAACGCCGCTTGGCCTCTTCGGGCAGTTCAAAAAGCTGGCGGGTCGCTTTCCAAGCGGTGTCGATCAGCTTTGGATCAATGCCATGATCTGTCACAACCGCAAAACCAAAGCGGCGGAATGACGCGCCAAAGGCTTGGGCAAAACCTTCTGGGTCATGCCCCTGGTTGGCGAGCGAAAGCGTTGGAATCTGATGAAAATCGGTCGTCATCCCCGCCCTTTAGGCGAAGCCAAACGTCCTTGCATCTTCTAATTCGGTTGGTGCAGGCCGGGCATCCAAGGTCGTACCACCCGCGACCAACTTCAAATCCCCTGAGCCCGCAGCTTTTGGAATGAGCTGCCCCAGAATTTCGGCGCCCGCTTCCATCTGAAGTGTTTCATACTCCACATCACCCACAATCCGTGCCGACCCCGCAAGACGCAAGCTGCCGACCTTCATCAGTCCTTCGACTTTCCCGGCAATCTGGGCGCGCAGTGCAATCAGATCGCCTTTCAAAAATCCTGTCTCTGACAGGGCGCAGGTGCTGCACACCACATTGCCGAGCACATCGCCTTTGACGATTATGTCTTCTTTGGCGTCGATATTGCCTCGGACAGTCATACCCTCAGTGATTAAGCTCACTTTTGGCGGGATCTTTTCTTCATTACTTTCGCTGATCTTCTTGCGCCGGAGTCCCCAACCCATGGCATTTTCCCTATTTGCGCTGAAACCTTAGACAATATCTATCTCGCGGGTTTGAAGTTACGAACGTACAAATTAACAAATTGTTAAACGCCCCTTAGCGCTTTGGTCCATATTCGAAGATTTATCCCTCGCCTCTCCCTTTGTGGGCATTGCAAGCCATGGCGCTGCCGCCTAACTAAATGTCCCGCCAGCGACCCCATAATTTCGCGGCGATGAGGAGATTTGATGGCTTACGCGCATACTCATGAGGCCAATCCGCATTGGCTGCCTGTTTTGCCCCGATCCGCAACGGATGAGATTCCCGGCACCGATGGCTGGCCGCTGGTCGGCACCACCTTCATGCAGCTGCGCGATCCGCACGCCTTCACCCGCAACATGGCCGCAACCTACGGCCCCATTTATCGCGCGCGCAGCTTTGGCGGCCGCAATATTCAGTTGTTGGGGCCTGACGCCAATGAGCTGGTCTTGTTTGATCGGGACAAGCTGTTCTCCTCAGAACAGGGCTGGGGCCCTGTGCTCAACCTGCTCTTCCCGCGCGGTCTAATGCTGATGGATTTTGAACAGCATCGCGGCCATCGCAAAGCGCTGTCGGTTGCGTTCAAGCCTGAACCGATGAAACTTTATGCCGAAGCACTGAATGCCGGGATTGCAGCACGCATGCGGGCGTGGCGCGGGAAAAGCTTTGCCATTTACCCCGCGATCTAGGTACTGACGCTCGATCGTGCGGCAACATCCTTTCTGGGCATTCCTTGGGGGCCAGAAGCGAACCAGATTAATCAGGCCTTTGTCGATATGGTGCAGGCCTCGGTCGGCGTGGTGCGCGTTCCCATTCCCGGCACGAAAATGGCCAAGGGCGTGGCCGGCCGCGCTTTTTTGAAAGACTATTTCGGGCGCGAAGTGCCCAAGCGTCGGGCGGGCAATGCGCAGGACATGTTCAGCCAGTTTTGCCGCGCGACCAATGAAGATGGATCGATGCTCTCCGATGATGAGATTATCGATCACATGAATTTTCTGATGATGGCCGCCCATGATACAATCACATCATCGGCCAGTTCCATGGTCATGCTGCTCGGCCAAAATCCGGAATGGCAGGACAAATTGGCCGACGAAATGGCGGGCCTTGGCGTTGCTGGGGATGATCTACCTCATGACCGCCTCAATGATCTGGTGCTGACCGATTATGCGTTTAAGGAATCGCTGCGGTTGATGGCCCCGGTTCCTTCTATCCCGCGCCGGGCGGTGCGGGATTTTGAATTTGGCGGCTATCACCTGAAAGCCGGAACCTATGTCGGCGTCAGCCCGGCCTATACGCATATGATGCCGGACCTTTGGCCCGAGCCCCAAAAATTTGATCCGAAGCGCTTTGCGCCAGAGCAGGTCAAAGCCCGGCATAAATATGCCTGGGTGCCCTTTGGCGGCGGCGCGCATATGTGCCTTGGCTTGCATTTCGCCTATATGCAGATCAAGATTTTGATGTGGCATATGCTGCGCGCGGATCGCATCACCTTGCCTGCGGGCAGTGGTGCGAAATGGCAGGCTTGGCCGATCCCGAAACCACGGGACGGGTTACCCATCACGCTCGTTTCAACCGCCTCCTAACCAGAGCGAGGCCCTTCATGCGCGCGTTTATGCAAGTGGATGTTTTCACCAGCCGGCCCCTGTTCGGCAATCCGGTCGCCGTTGTGCTGGATGCAGACGGCCTGTCGGATGCTGAGATGCAGCAAATGGCGCAGTGGACGAACTTATCGGAAACAACCTTCGTCCTCCCGCCCGAGGATCCGGCTGCCAGCTATCGCGTGCGCATTTTCACGCCGCGCGCCGAATTGCCCTTTGCGGGTCATCCAACATTGGGCACGGCCCATGCCGTGCTGGAGGCGGGCCTGGCCACACCGATTGAGGGACGATTGGTCCAGCAATGCGCCGTTGGTCTGGTTGATGTTTCGGCAGACGGGGCCATGCGCAGCTTCCGCCTGCCCCGCTATGCGGCCAGCCCAGCGCCTGACGCAAATCGGCTCGCCGCTGCATTGGGCGGGTCGGGCTTTTTGGTCGATGCCCCCCAAGTTTTGGATGTCGGTCCGCGCTGGGTGATTGGCGAAGTCACCTCTGCTCAGGCCTTGTCAGCTTTGGCCCCTAATCTGGCGGCGCTGGCCGATTATGATCGGGCGCAAGAAACAACGGGCCTCACGCTTTTTGCGATCACCCCCCAAGGGATCAGCGTCCGATCCTTCGCGCCAGCCGATGGCATTGCCGAAGATCCGGTCTGCGGCAGCGGCAATGGCGCAGTTGCGGCCTATCGGCTCTTGAAAGGGCAAATTGGGGATGGCGACAGCTATCTTGCCTCGCAAGGCAGAGAGGTTGGGCGCGATGGGCAGGTGGATATCCGCATTGAAGGCGCGGATGTGCATGTCGGCGGGGCCTGTGTGACCTGTGTGACGGGTAGTCTTTCTATTTAGCTGCCTGATTTAGCGGTCTGTTTCAGGCTCCCGGGCGGCAAAGCTTCTCTTCTTGGCCCAGTCGGGCTAAGGCACCGCCATGTACCCGATTTTCCCTGTTATGCTCGGCGGCGCCATTGGTGCTGGCGCGCGATATCTGGTCGCCACCATGTTGGCGTCCAAAGGCGGCTGGCCCATGGGCACCTTCCTCGTCAATCTGGCAGGCGGGCTGTTGATGGGCGTGCTCGCCGCCTTGGTGCTGAAAGGCACTGTATCAGAGGAGATGCGCCTTTTTGCAGGCGTTGGCATATTGGGCGGGTTCACCACATTTTCGGCCTTTAGCCTTGAAGGATTTCAGATGATTGAACGCGGCCAATGGGGTCTGGCGGCGCTCTATGCCGGGGCCTCTGTACTCGGTTCAATCGGCGCCTTGGCGCTGGGCTATCAGCTGGTGCGCGCATGACCGATCAAGTCCGCCAATTCACCGTCGATGCCGAAGATGACGGCATTCGGCTGGACCGTTGGTTTAAACGGCATCTGCCCGATGCCAGTTTTAACACTGTCTCGCGCTGGGCCCGCACGGGCCAGCTGCGGATCGATGGAAAGCGCGCCACGCCGGGCGTTCGGATTGAATCTGGGCAACAGTTTCGTGTCCCCCCGGCGGAACCTGTGGTCGCGTCTGCCAAGCCGAAAAAGGAACGGCCCCGCCTGACCGATGATCAGATGGCCTTTGCTGAAAGCTGTGTCATTCATAAGGATAGGTCGGCGCTTGTCCTCAACAAGCCGCCCGGCCTTGCCTCGCAAGGCGGCACCAAGACGACCGAACATGTCGATGGTCTGCTCGATGCGCTTTGGTATGAATTGGATCAGCGTCCTAAGCTGGTCCACCGGCTGGATAAGGATACATCGGGCGTTCTGCTCGTGGCCCGCACCTCGCGTGCGGCGGCCGCTTTTTCCAAAAGCTTTTCCAGCCGCACCGCGCGCAAAGTCTATTGGGCGATCATTGTCGGCGTGCCCTCGATTGAAGATGGTATGATTGAACTGCCCATCGCCAAACAGCCCGGATCAGGCGGTGAGAAAATGCAGGTCGATGAAAAAGAAGGGGCGGCGGCTCGCACCCGCTATCGCGTCATCGACCGGGCGGGCAATAACGCCGCTTGGGTTGAGCTTCAGCCTTTTACCGGGCGTACCCACCTGCTGCGCGTGCATATGCGCGCCATTGGCCACCCCATTGTGGGCGATGGCAAATATGGCGGCAGAGACGCCTTTTTAACGGGCACGATCAGCCGCAAAATGCATCTTCATGCGCGCCGTTTGCGGGTCGACCATCCCGATGGCGGGCAGTTGGAGGTGCGGGCAGATTTGCCGCCGCATTTTGCCGAGAGTCTCAAAGATTTGGGCTTTAACCTGATGGATGGCGATGCCTTGCCGCTCGATGAAATTAAGTTTTCAGAGACGGCAGAGGGCAAAAAACGGGTGCAGGCGCAAAAGGCCAAAACAGCCCGCAAGGATCGCAAGGGCGAACGGCGTAGCCGCAGCAAGGTGGCAGCGCCCGGGCCCGCGCGGACCAAGCGCCGCTGAGGCAGCTGGAGATGAACAAGCTCGCGCTGTTTGATTGTGACGGGACGTTGGTCGACAGCCAGCACAATATTATCCAATGCGTGGACGCGGCCTTTGTTCGGGCGGGGCTGGTGCCACCGGCGCGCACTGCAACGCGCCAGATTGTCGGCCTCAGCCTTGTTCCCGCCATGCAGGCCTTGCTGCCGGATGCGCCACCCGCGCTCCATATTCAATTGGCCCAAGATTATAAAACCGCCTTTCAGGCGATGCGCGCCAAGGGTGATGTGGACGAACCTTTGTTTGATGGTATTGTCGCGTCGCTGGATGCGCTGGAGGCGGGAGGCTGGCTGCTCGGCGTGGCCACGGGAAAGTCGGATCGCGGGCTTGATCTGTGCTTGCGCCATCATGGTCTGAGGGATCGATTTGTGACCCTGCAAACGGCGGATCGTCACCCATCAAAACCCCACCCGTCCATGGCCCATGAAGCGATGGCAGACGCGGGCGCTGCGCCCGACACAACCATCATGATTGGCGATACCAGCTTTGACATGGCGATGGGCCGGGCCGCGGGCGCCCGGTCGCTTGGCGTGGACTGGGGCTATCATGATGCGGACGATCTGTGGGCGGCGGGCGCCTTTCACATTGCCAGCCACCCAGACCAAATCATCGAGGCTGTCCAATGACCGATCCAGAAGATGTCGCGCGCAGCCGCTTCATGCTGCTCAATCTTGTGCGCTTTGGCGCGGTTGCACTCGTCTTTGCGGGCATTGCCAATTTGGCCGGCAAGCTCTTGCCAGAGCTTTTGCCCTGGTTTGGTTATCTGCTCTTCTTCGCAGGCATTGGCGGATTTTATCGGCTGCCCATCCACCTGAAGCGGCGCTGGCGGGATAAGGCAGAATGAAGCGGTTTTATAAAGAGG
>JBJTAW010000177.1:0-9035 GCA_046091025.1 Chakrabartia sp.
CGCCTCGCCGAACGCATTCCAGGCCAGCTTGGCCAACAGCTCATCATTGAGGCCGAGGGGCAGACGCACAAGATCAGCCTGCCCCTGATCGGCGCTTATCAGGCGGCCAATGCCCTTGTTGCAGCAGGGTTGGTGATCGCAACAGGTGGGGATGTCTCGACAACATTGGGCAATTTGTCCCGCCTTCAGCCTGTGCGCGGGCGGTTGGAACGTGCGGTCATTACACAATCTGGCGCGCCCGTTTACGTTGATTATGCCCATACGCCCGATGCCCTTGAAGCCGTAATTGAGGCGCTTCGTCCGCATTGCAAGGGCCGCCTGATCTTGGTGTTCGGCGCAGGCGGGGATCGAGATACAGGCAAGCGACCAGAAATGGGTGCCATCGCGGCGCAGTTGGCCGATCCTGTGATCGTCGCCGATGATAATCCGCGTTCTGAAGACCCCGCCGTTATTCGCGCGGCCATTGTGGCCGCTGCGCCGGGCGCGCGGGATATTGGCGGGCGACGCGAGGCGATTGCCGCCGCCATTTCGGAAGCTGGGCCAGACGACATTGTCCTGTTGGCCGGTAAGGGACATGAACAGGGGCAAATTGTGGGCGACCGTATTTTACCCTTTGATGATGTCGCCGTTGCGCGGGAGTGTGCAGCATGAGTGCGCTTTGGACGGCGGCCGAACTGGCGCTTGCTACGGGTGGACAGGCAAACGGCGATTTTGCCGGACCTGGTCTTGCCTTTGTCAGCCGTGAGGTTGGCCCCGGCGATCTGTTCATCGCGCTCAAAGGGGAAATGACGGACGGTCATCGGTTCGTCGACGGCGCTTTTGCGCAAGGGGCGGCTGGCGCGATTGTCTCTACCCCGATTGATCACCCCCATATCTTGGTCAAGGATACGACGGCGGCTCTCAATGCCTTGGGGGTTGCTGCGCGTCTGAGAACATCTGCGCGCATTGCAGGCGTTACGGGTTCAGTTGGCAAAACAAGCACGAAAGAGGCGCTGGCTGCAGCCTTGGCGCGCGCGAATAAGGGCCCGGTTCACCGGTCCGTCAAAAGCTATAACAACCACACTGGCGTGCCGCTGAGCCTTGGCCGGATGCCCGCACAAACGCGCTTTGGTGTGTTTGAAATGGGTATGAACCATGCAGGCGAAATTGCCCAACTGACCCGGATGGTGCGGCCCCATGTGGCCATGATCACGGCCATTGCCCCGGCGCATATTGAAAACTTCGGGTCTATGGAGGCAATTGCCGACGCAAAGGGAGAGATTTTTCAGGGACTGGAGCCGGATGGCACAGCGATTGTGCCCTTTGACACACCCTATCGGGATCAATTGCTGGCCCATGCTAAGGCCCATGCCCGCAACGTCATCACCTTTGGTCGGACAGAGGGTGCGGATGTCTACGCACGCGATGTTTTGGTTGCCGATCAGGGCACAATGATCACAGCCAGTCTGCCAGGCGTTGAGTTGAATTTCACCCTGTCTCAGCCTGGGGATCATTGGGTGTCCAATGCGCTGGCCGTGCTGGCGGCTGTTCAGGCGCTGGGCGGGGATTTGGCAGCGGCCGGATTGGCGCTGGGCGATATGGCGGGCATTGCCGGGCGCGGCGCACGACATCGCATTCAGGCGGGCGGCGGTGAGGCCTTGCTGATCGACGAAAGCTATAATGCCAATTCCGCATCCATGGCGGCGACGCTTGCCGTTCTGGGGCGCGAAGAGGCGGCACGCCGGATCGTCGTTCTGGGCGAAATGCGCGAGCTTGGCGCCGATTCTGAGGCGCTGCACGCCGGACTTGCTGAGCCTGTTCTGGCAGCACAAGTCGATATCGCCCTGTTGGTGGGGCTGGGCATGGCCCCCTTGGCCAGCCGCCTGCAAGGTCAGACACAGATGCTTCATTTGGATGATGCGCAATCCGCGCTGGAGGCGCTGAAGCCCATGCTACGGGGTGGGGATGCAATTTTGGTCAAAGGGTCAAATGCGGTCGGGCTTGGCCGCCTTGTGGCCGATCTGACGATGGGGGACGCGTAATGCTATTTTGGATTGCCGAACAACTGGGGTTCCCCGGTCTCCTCAACCTTTTGCGCTATCTGTCCTTTCGGACGGGTGGGGCGGTTGCAACCGCGCTGCTGATCGGCCTGATCATCGGGCCACGCTTTATCGGCTGGCTGCGCGTGCGACAGGGCAAAGGTCAGCCCATTCGGGCGGATGGCCCGCAAACCCATCTGGCGAAGGTTGGCACACCCACAATGGGTGGGCTGATGATCCTGACGGCCATGTCGCTGTCGCTGCTGCTCTGGATGGATTTGACCAACATCTATGTTTGGGCCTGTTTGCTGGTCACTCTTGGCTTTGGCCTGATTGGCTTTCTCGACGATTATGACAAGGTCAAGAAGCGCAGCACTAAAGGCGTTTCGGCGCGCGCGCGGCTTTTAGCTGAATTCACGATCGCGGGCACCGCAACGGCTCTCATCTGCTATAACTCCAACACCGATCTTTACCTGCCCTTCGTTAACGGACCCGTCGTAGATTTGGGATGGCTCTACATTCCCTTTGGCGCCTTTGTGATCGTGGCGTTTGGGAATGCGGTGAATTTGACTGATGGTCTGGATGGTTTGGCGACCATGCCTGTTATCATCGCCTGTATCGCCTTCATGGTGATCGCTTATTTGGTCGGCAATGCCAAATATGCTGCTTATCTGGGTATTCCTTATGTCGCGGGGGCGGGGAACCTGTCCATCCTCTGCGGGACAATTGTCGGCGCGGGTCTGGCGTTCCTCTGGTTCAACGCACCACCCGCTGCCGTGTTCATGGGCGATACGGGTAGCCTTGCCTTGGGCGGCGTTCTGGGCACGATGGCTGTGACGACGCATCATGAATTTGTTCTTGCGGTGATTGGCGGCCTCTTCGTGGCGGAGGCTCTGTCGGTCATCATCCAAGTCTTCTGGTTTAAGTGGACGGGTAAGCGCGTTTTCCGCATGGCTCCGATCCATCATCATTTTGAACAGCTTGGCTGGTCTGAACCGACAGTTGTGATCCGCTTTTGGATCATTGCCTTTGTTCTTGCCTTGGCCGGCCTTTCGACGCTCAAGCTCAGATGATCGTCGCGCGCGCCTTTGCGAATAAGCACTATGCCGTGCTCGGTCTTGCCCGATCTGGGCTGGCGACCGTGCGCGCGCTGGTGGCGAGTGGCGCGCATGTAACAGCATGGGACGCCAAGGAAGAGGCGCGGGCACAGGCCCCATCTGAGGTAACGCTTGCGGATCCCTTGGCCATCGACCTTGCGGGCTTTGATGGGATGGTCGTCTCGCCTGGTGTGCCGATCAACCGCCATCCCATTGCCGATCACGCCCGCAAGGCTGGCGTTCCGATCATTGGCGATATTGAGTTGTTTGCACTGGCAAGGGCCGAGCTTCCGGCGCACCGCGTTGTCGGCATTACGGGAACCAATGGGAAATCAACCACGACGGCGTTGATCCACCATATTTTGGAGACAGCTGGTATCCCGTCCGGTTTGGGCGGCAATATCGGCCTGCCCATTTTGTCGCAGGAGCCATTACCCGAGGGCGGTGTTTATGTTCTCGAACTGTCGAGCTACCAAATTGATCTGACGCGCAGCCTTGCCTGTGATGTTGCCGTGCTCACCAACATTACGCCTGACCATTTGGATCGCTATGACGGCTTTGCGGATTATGCAGCGGCCAAGGAACGGCTCTTCACCCTTCAGCACGCAGATCAGACAGCAGTCATCGCGACCGGTGACGATCCCAGTCGGATGATCGCAAGCCGGGTGGCCCATAGCCTTGTCCGCGTGTCGGCAAACGACATCGCTGATCAGTCTCTCTGGCCGTCGCTGCAAGGTCCGCACAATGCGCAAAACGTCGCCTGTGCTAAGGCTGTTGCCCGCGCCTTGGGTGTTGATGATGAAGCGATTGAGGCGGGCTTACGCAGCTATCCCGGGCTTGCCCACCGCATGGAGCGGGTGCGGGAGCGCGCGGGTGTGCTCTTCGTCAATGATTCCAAAGCCACTAACCCAACCTCAACAGCGCCTGCCCTTGCGGCTTATCCGGTCGTGCATTGGATTTTGGGGGGGCAAGCCAAAGCCGATGATCTTGATGCCTGCGCCCCGCATTTCGGGCATGTGAAGGCCGCCTATACAATTGGGGAGGCGGCATCGATGTTTGCCGAGCTTTTGAAGCCGCACATGGTGGTCACGCAGGTGGATACGCTGGCGGCCGCGGTTGAGGCGGCGACGCGAGAGGCATTGCCCGGAGAGACGGTCTTGCTCTCCCCGGCCTGCGCCTCATTTGATCAATTTCGGGATTTTGAAGCGCGCGGCGATGCCTTTCGTGCGCTTGTGGAGGCGCTGTGATGGCTGGTTCTTCCGCTTCTTCCAACGGCACGCCCAAGCGCCAGCGCCCGCCCCGTCTTGGCCGGTCAGACCAGTCGACGATCGGCTTATGGTTCTGGGAAATTGACCGGATGCTGCTCTTGCTGGTGCTGGTGCTGATCTCGATCGGGCTGATTGCTGTGGCGGCCGCGTCTCCTGCGTCGGCGCATCGATATTCAGATGTCAGCTTTCAGCTGGCACCGCTCCATTATTTTTGGCGCCAATTGCTGTGGGTCTGCTTGGGGGTGCCTGTTATGATTGGCATTTCGATGATGCCCCAGCAACTGGCCCGCCGCGTCGCCTTAACGTTTGCAGGGGTCTTTCTTCTCTGTCTGGCGGTCGTGCCATTAATCGGCGTTGAGGCCAATGGTGCCCGACGCTGGATCGGCATTGGCTTTGCGCAGTTCCAGCCGTCGGAGTTTTTGAAACCCTTTTTCGTTGTCGCCATTGCTTGGCTCCTATCGCTGAAAGCGCAGGATGAGAGCCTGCCGGTTCTTCCGCTGTCCTTTGCCCTGACAGGCGTTGTCGCAGGTCTATTGATGATGCAGCCAGATTTTGGTCAGACCATCATCTTTGCGTCCATCTGGTTTGCGATGATCATCGTGACGGGCCTGTCCTGGCGGATCATTGGGATGCTTGCGGGCGGTGGTGCAGTGGGGATTACATCTGCCTATCTTTTCTATCCTGTCGCGACCCAGCGGATTAACAATTTTCTCTTTCAAAGCGGGGATACCTACCAAACCGACAGCGCCCATGCGACCATCACGGCGGGCGGCTTGTTTGGAACGGGACCAGGCGGAGGGGAGCTGAAGTTCAGACTGCCTGAAGCGCATACCGACTATATCTTTTCGGTCATTGGGGAAGAATTTGGCCTTGTTGCCTGTCTGGGTATTGCGGGTCTGTTTTTGCTGATGGCGATCCGGGTCTTTGTGAAGCTGCTGGATGAGGATGATCCATTTCTCATTCTGGCCGCGACAGGTTTGATTACGCAATTCACAGCCCAGGCGATGATCAACATGGCCGTGAATGTCGGGATTGCGCCATCCAAGGGCATGACCTTACCCTTTATCAGCTATGGTGGATCATCGCTCATCGCCCTGTGCGCAGGTTTTGGCCTGTTGCTCGCCTTCACGCGGAAAAACCCCTATCTCAGCCGCTCCCCATATGTTGTGAAATGGAGCGATCGATGAGCGGGCGGCACTTTGTTCTGGCAGCTGGGGGGACCGGGGGGCATATGATGCCGGCCCATGCGCTTGCGGCAGAACTAATCCGCCGGGGCCATCACGGCTCGCTCATCACCGATGCACGCGGGGCGAAAAGCCCCGGCCTGTTCGACGGCGCAGACACTCATATTCTGCCGGCTGGGCGGATCACGAAGAACCCCTTAAGCTGGCTGCCGGGTGCGCGCGCCATTTATGGTGGCAGGGCGCTTGCGCTGAAACTTTTTGACGAGGTGAAGCCTGCGGCTGTGATCGGCTTTGGGGGCTATCCGGCCTTTCCCGCCTTGCTTGCAGCACGTGCGGCGGATCTAAAGTCTGCGGTGCATGAACAAAATGCCGTGCTCGGCCGCGTGAACCGGATGGTTGCAGGATTTGTGGATGCCATCGCCGTTGCCTATCCAAAGACGAAGCGATTGCCCGGTGGTTATGTTGGGAAAACCCATTTAGTCGGCAACCCGGTGCGCGATGAGGTGCTGGCGCTTCGGGATCAGCCTTTCCCGGCGCTTGGTGCGAAAGAACAGCTCCGCATTCTGGTGATTGGCGGCAGCCAAGGGGCCACGATATTGTCCGATGTTGTGCCTGACGGCCTTGCCCGCCTGTCCATACCAGCATCGCGCCTTCATGTGACGCAGCAATGCCGCGCAAAAGATGTGGATCGGGTGCGGGCGCGCTATTCAGATCTGGGTATCCGTGCCGACCTTGCGACCTATTTTGAAAACATCCCCGATCTCTTGGCCAAGGCCCATTTGGTGATTGGCCGTGCGGGGGCCTCCACCATTGCAGAGCTAACCTGTGCCGGCAGGCCTGCCATCCTCATCCCATTGCCCAGCGCGACCGATGATCACCAAAGCGCCAATTTGCAGGAAATGGTTGAGGCAGGCGGCGGCTGCGCGTTGGCCCAATTTGACTTTACGCCAGATCGGCTCGCTCAGGCGATTGATCAAATTGGCCTGAGCGAAGAAAAATTGATGGACGCCGCAGGGCGTGCGCGGGGCATTGGCAGGCCCAATGCGACAGGGGATTTGGCGGATCTGGTTGAGGCGCTGGATCGCCCAACGGCTCCGCAAATGGTTGGCGTTTCAAAAGAATTTAAGCTTGCGGGGGCAGGGGCATGAAGGCGGTTCCAACCAGTATCGGGACAATCCATTTCATCGGCATTGGCGGCATTGGTATGTCCGGCATTGCAGAGGTGATGCACAATCTTGGCTATGATGTGCAGGGATCAGACATAGCGGAAGGCTATGTTGTGGAAGGCCTGCGAGCCAAGGGCATTCGCGTCACCATTGGCCATGCGGCAGAGAATATTGGCGATGCCGCCGTTATTGTGACGTCCACAGCGGTCAAGCGCGGCAACCCGGAAGTGGAAGCGGCGCTGGAACGGCGCATCCCCATTGTCCGCCGGGCGGAAATGCTGGCGGAATTGATGCGGTTGAAATCCACCGTTGCGGTCGCTGGAACGCACGGCAAGACAACCACAACCTCTATGATCGCAGCAATGCTGGATGCCGGGGGAATTGACCCAACGGTGATCAATGGCGGCATCATCAACAGCTATGGGTCCAATGCCCGGCTGGGCGACAGCGACTGGATGGTGGTGGAGGCGGATGCGAGCGACGGCTCCTTCCTGCGTCTCGACGGCACGATCGCGGTTGTGACCAATATCGATCCAGAACATCTGGATCATTACGGGTCGTTCGATGCGGTGAAAGCGGCCTTTGTCGAGTTCATCGAAAATGTGCCCTTTTATGGGCTGGCCATCCTTTGCCTTGATCATGCCGAGGTGCAGGCGATCATTCCGCGCATCCGCGATCGGCGGATTATGACTTACGGCTTTTCAACCCAAGCCGATGTGCGGGGCGATAGTGTGACACCTGTTCCCGGGGGCAATCGTTTTGACGTGGTCGTCCGCGCACGCGACGGCGCGTCACGCACCATCGCCGGCATTGAGTTGCCCATGCCGGGCCGTCACAATGTTCAAAATGCACTCGCTGCAATTGCCGTCGGCCTCGAAATGGGCATGTCGGATACGGATATTCAGCGCGGCTTTGCCAAATTTGGCGGCGTCAAACGGCGCTTCACCAAAGTTGGTCATGTTGATGGCGTGACTATTATTGATGATTATGCCCACCACCCGGTTGAGATCCGGGCCGTCCTCTCGGCTGCGCGCGAAGGCGCAAAGGGCCGTGTGATCGCGGTGTGCCAGCCGCATCGTTATTCCCGGCTTGGCGGCCTGATGGATGAATTTGCGTCCTGCTTTAACGATGCAGATGTCGTGTATGTCACACCCGTTTATGCGGCCGGAGAAGCCCCGATGGAGGGCGTGGATGCCGCCGCCTTGGTCAGTAATCTGAAGCAGCGTGGCCATCATTCCGCCGCCGTCGTTCAGGATGCAGCGGATCTCGCCCGTGTTCTGGCAGCTCAAGCGCGCCCGGATGATATGGTCGTGTGTCTAGGGGCGGGCGACATTACCAAATGGGCCGCAGGCCTTGCCGATGCCATGCAAAAGGCGCGCGGTTGACCGATCTACCTGCTTTGCCGCCCGTTCGAGGCAAATTGACGGCGCATGCGCCGCTGGCGCCGCTTGCCTGGTTCAAGTCGGGCGGGACGGCGCAATGGTTGTTTGAACCAGCCGACCGGGATGATCTGTGCGCCTTTCTGGCTGGGCTTGATCCCGCTATTCCGGTGATGGCGCTTGGCCTTGGGTCCAACATGATCGTGCGGGATGGCGGCGTTGTTGGCGTGGTTATTCGGTTGGGTAAAGCCTTTGCCCAAGTGGAGAGCCAGGACGACCTAACTCTCAATTGCGGGGCTGGAGCAAGCGGCATTCTCGTCTCCTCCACCGCGCGGGATAAGGGCATTGCAGGCCTTGAGTTTTTGCGCTCCATCCCTGGCACAGTGGGTGGCTTTGTCCGCATGAATGGCGGCGCTTATGGTGGCGAAGTGAAGGACATATTGGTCGATTGCGATCTTGTTCTGCGCGATGGTAGCTGCGCGACCCTGCCCGTTGCGGCCCTGCACTATAGCTATCGCCATAGCGACCTGCCCGACGGCGCGATTGTTGTCGGCGCGCGGTTTCGCGGCAAGCCGGGCAAGTCGGACGATATTCAGGCGGAAATGGACAGGATTTCTGCTGCTCGAGAAGCATCCCAGCCTTTGCGCAGTAAGACGGGCGGGTCGACCTTCAAAAACCCAGACGGGCATAGGGCCTGGCAATTGGTCGATGAAGCGGGCTGTCGTGGGTTGACGCTTGGCGGTGCGCAAGTTTCTGAAAAGCACACCAATTTCCTCATCAATATGGGCGATGCGACCAGCGCCGACATCGAAGCCTTGGGCGAGGAAGTGCGCCGCCGCGTGAAAGAAGCCTCGGGCGTTACGCTCCACTGGGAAATTCAAAGAGTAGGAAAATCGGCATGAGCATGCCCATCCATGTAGCTG
>JBJTAW010000178.1:0-3996 GCA_046091025.1 Chakrabartia sp.
TTGATATACAATGCTTTTTTAAGAAAATAGGGCTCTAGGTTATATAATTGGGAAGCTTCTGCTCTACCATTGAGCTACACCCGCGGCAGAGCGGCCCCTGCCATGGTGGGCGGGAGTCGTCAACTCAGCTTTCCCGCAGGGTTGGACTTGCCTTTTTTGTCCGCCCTGCCTAATAGCGCGCTCTTGCGCACGATTGTTATGCGATCGGCCTGGCTGAAAGGGCTGCCACGGCTGAAGCGAAATCGTCGAATTTGAAAGGACGAAAATGCCCAAACTGAAGACGAAGAGCGGCGTCAAGAAGCGTTTCAAGATGACCGCCACCGGCAAGCTGAAGCACGGCGTTGCTGGTAAGCGCCACCGGCTGATCAGCCATAATGGCAAGTATATCCGCCAGAATCGCGGCACCTCTGTCCTGTCTGACGCCGATACGGCGACGGTCAAGGCTTGGGCCCCCTACGGCCTGAGATAAGGAGCGCTAGACCATGACACGCATTAAGCGCGGTACAACCACGCACGCCAAACATAAGCGCATCCTAGACGCCGCCAAAGGCTTTTACGGCCGTCGGAAGAATACGATTCGCATCGCTCGTCAGGCTGTCGAAAAATCTGGCCAATATGCCTATCGTGACCGCAAGGCGAAGAAGCGCACCTTCCGTGCGCTTTGGATCCAGCGTATCAACGCTGCTGTTCGCGTCGAAGGCCTGACCTATGGTCAATTCATGCACGGCCTGAAGCTGGCTGGTGTTGAGCTGGACCGCAAGGTTCTGGCCGATCTCGCCATGAACGAAGCTGGTGCGTTTAGCGCCATCATCGCGCAGGCGAAGGCGGCGCTGCCCAAGGCAGCTTAACAGCCCCATTTCGTAAAAGCGCATGTGGGCGTGGACGGTGCTTGCCGTTCGCGCCCATTTGCTTATCAGGCACAGGCTATGACCGATCTTGCATCCCTAAATTCGCACGCGCTCAGCGCGATTGAAGCGGCGGCGACGCTGGACGCGTTGGAGGCTGTCCGTATTGACCTGTTGGGTAAGCAGGGCAGCATCTCTGCGTTGTTGAAGACTTTGGGTCAAATGTCGCCCGAAGAGCGCCAGACCACAGGTGCTGCGATCAATAGCCTGCGCGAAGCGGTGACGGCGGCGATCAGTGGGAAAAAGGCAGCGCTGGAGACGGCAGCACTCGATGCACGCTTGGCGACCGAGCGTCTGGACATGTCCCTGCCTGCGCCGGAAATTGCCGCAGGCTCTGTGCATCCCGTCGCGCACGTGATGGATGAGCTGGCCGAAATCTTTGCCGATATGGGCTTTGCCGTTGCCGACGGGCCGGAGATTGAGGACGATTGGCATAATTTCACCGCGCTCAACATCCCCGAAACGCACCCGGCGCGGGCGATGCACGACACATTCTACTTCCATCAATCCTCCCCCATTGGGGGAGGGGGACCAGCGAAGCTGGTGGAGGGGCAGGACGCCCAAAGCCCCCTCCACCAACCTGCGGATGGTCCCCCTCCCCGTGCCGGGGAGGAATTAAAGATGCTGCTGCGCACCCACACATCCCCCGTGCAGATCCGCACCATGTTGCAGCAGAAGCCACCGATCCGCATCATTGCGCCGGGGCGGGTCTATCGGTCCGACAGCGATGCCACGCACACGCCGATGTTCCACCAGATTGAAGGCCTTGTGATCGACAAGGGCATTCATCTGGGCCATTTGAAATGGACGCTGGAAACCTTCCTTAAGGCCTTTTTTGAGCGGGACGATGTCGTGCTGCGGATGCGACCCAGCTATTTCCCCTTTACCGAGCCGAGTGCGGAAGTTGATGTTGGCTATACGCTGGTCAACGGCAAGCGCGTGATTGGTGGGTCCGAAGGTTGGATGGAAGTTTTGGGGTCTGGCATGGTCCACCCGCGCGTCATCGCGGCGTGCGGCCTCGACCCAAATGAATATCAGGGATTTGCCTTTGGCACCGGCGTCGACCGGCTCGCCATGCTCAAATATGGGATGGATGATTTGCGCGCTTTCTTCGATGGCGATTTGCGCTGGCTCAGACATTATGGGTTTGCAGCCCTCGATGTCCCCACGTTGAGCGGAGGAGTGGGCGCATGAAGTTTTCCCTGTCTTGGCTGAAGGATCACCTCGATACCGATGCCGATATTCATGGCGTGGCCGACGCGCTCAACCGCATTGGGCTGGAAGTTGAAGGCATTGAAAATCCGGCTGAAAAGCTGACTGGGTTCCGCATCGCCAAGGTGCTGACGGCAGAGCGGCACCCGCAGGCGGACAAGCTTCAAGTCCTGACAGTCGATGCAGGCGATGGCGCGGTGCACGTGGTGTGCGGCGCGCCCAATGCGCGCGCCGGGCTGGTCGGCGTCTTCGGCCTTGAAGGTGCTGTTGTTCCCGCAAATGGCATGGTTTTGAAGAAAACAGCCATTCGCGGCGTCGACTCCAACGGGATGATGTGCTCCACGCGCGAGCTGGAGCTTGGCGACGACCATGATGGCATCATCGAACTGCCCGCCGACGCCCCTATTGGCACAGCCTTTGCCGATTATGCGCAAATGGACGACCCGATTATCGACGTCGCCATCACCCCCAATCGGCAGGACTGCATGGGCGTGCGCGGTATTGCGCGCGATCTGGCAGCAGCTGGCCTCGGCACGCTGAAGCCGCTGACGATCCCCCAGATTGAGGGCAGCTTTGCTTGCCCAACTGAAATTCGCATTGACGATGCCGATGGATGCCCTGCCTTTTTCGGCCGCGTGATCCGGGGCGTTGAAAATGGCGACAGCCCAGCTTGGATGCAGGCGCGGCTGAAATCGGCCGGACAACGCCCAATTTCCGCGCTGGTCGATATCACCAATTATGTGATGCTCGATCATGGCCGCCCAAGCCATGCCTATGATCTGGCGAAGCTGACCGGCAGCGTTTCCGCACGCCGGGCGACAGATGGTGAGACGGTCACCGCGCTCAATGGCAAGGACTATAGCCTCACCACCGACATGACCGTAATTGCGGACGACGCGGGCGTGCATGACATTGCGGGCATCATGGGCGGTGAACATTCGGGTTGTTCCGACACGACGGCCGACATGCTGTTGGAAGTCGCCTATTTCACGCCAGAACGCATTGCCAAAACGGGTCAGGCACTCGCTCTCACCTCTGATGCGCGCAGCCGCTTTGAACGCGGTGTTGATCCGGCATTTCTGGACGATGCCGTTGCGGTCCTAACGAGCCTGATCCTCGACATATGTGGGGGTGAAGCCTCTCACATGGTGCGCGCTGGAACGCTGCCCTTGGCCCAAAAGACGCTTGCCTATGACACAGGCCTTTGCGCTCGTCTGGGCGGTGTGGACGTGCCTGCAGACCAACAAAAGGAAATCCTCTGCTCGCTGGGCTTTACCGTTTCTGCCGATTGGCAGGTGACCGTGCCGACATGGCGGCGCGATGTGGATGGCCCAGCCGATCTGGTGGAAGAGGTGGTGCGCATCATCGGGCTCGACAATGTGCCCTCCACCCCGCTTCCACGTGCCGAAGGTGTGGCCCGGCCCACCGCGACACCCGCGCAAAAGATGGAGCGCAAGCTGCGCCGTACGGCTGCGGCCCGTGGCCTGAATGAAGCGATCAACTGGTCCTTCCTGCCCGAGAAGGAAGCGGCGGCCTTTGGCGGCGGCGCATGGACGCTGGCCAACCCGATCAGTGAGGACATGAAGGTCATGCGCCCGTCGCTGCTGCCCGGCCTGCTGTCTGCCACGCGGCGCAATTTTGATCGCGGGGCAGAAACAGTCCGCCTGTTTGAACTGGGCCGCCGCTATCTGGCAGACGGCGAACGCCCGACCCTGGGCCTTATTCTGGGTGGGGAACGCACCGTGCGCGGATGGGCGAGCGGCAAGGCCCGCGCCTTTGACGCCTATGATGCCAAGGCCGAAGTGATCGCCCTGCTGGCGGCAGCAGGTGCCCCTGTCGACAACCTACAAGGGATGGGCGAAGCCGGCGCGCATTTCCA
>JBJTAW010000179.1:0-2720 GCA_046091025.1 Chakrabartia sp.
ATCCGCGCCTGCACCCCAAAAGCTGTCAAACCTATTGGCCCCCTTAATGGCACCGCCGGTGTCCTGCGCAATCCAGAGGCCATTCACCTCTTTTCGGTTGGTTTCCAGGAATATGGGTGCGCCCAACGGCACAAAACGCGGGTCTGCCGCCAGTGTCGCGCGCGGCGTGACGGGAAGGTCCAGCGCACCGAGCGGGCCGGGGCCAGTCAGCTCCCGAAAGAACACCCAGCTCTTATTCTCATTCATAATCGCCCGCCCCTGTTCAGGGTTAGCGCGCAGCCAAGAGATTATGCCCTGCATGTTGGCCTCGTCCGGCCGCAACAGGCCGCGTTCGCGCATCAGCCGACCAATGCTCGCATAGTCACGGCCATTTTGCCCATCATAGCCGATCCGCATGACCGGTCCATCGGGCAGTCTCAGGCGACCTGAGCCTGGAACTTGCAGAAAGAAGAAATCCACCGCGTCCGCGGCCCAAGCAAGCTCAAGGCCGCGGCCTTTGAGCGCTCCTGCCTCAATCTCCGCGCGATCCGCATAGGGAATAAAGCTCTCCCCCTGCACGCGGCCGCGTATTCGCTTGCCCTTCAACTCTGGCGAAAACAGCCCCAAATCGGCTTCAATGAGATCGGACGGGCGCTTGTAAATAGGGGCGGAATATCCCGGTGCTTGTGTGCGAGAGCACAGAATCTCTGGCTCATAATAGCCGGTGACAAAGCTGGTGCCTGCGCCAATGCGCACGACTTCAAAATTGTCCGTGAAGAACGCCGCCGGGTTCGCCGCCGGATCAGCACTTGCCGCGGCGCATGTGGGGCGCCAATCCTCTGGTCGTGTCAGCCCAGAGGTATCTTTGCGTCGCACCAAAGCGGGGCAAGATATGCGAAATGCCGCGAGCGCCCGTTCGGCCGCACCGTCGGGCAACTGAAGCGCATCAAAGCTCGGCCCAGCAGACACACCGGCAGCCAGAGCCGTTTCAGGCTTGGTGACTGGCAATGCAGGCTCAGCAACCGGTCGCGCAGGCACGGGCCGGACTTGGCCAGCACAGGCTGACAACAGGCCAGCAAGGATCAGAGGTAAAATGAAGCGGCGCATGCGCCGTGGTTAGGCCGCTTCGTCCGTATCGACAAGAATCCAGTTTGGATCGCTGGAGCGAACGTCCCGCTCAAATGTCCATTCGTCATGCGTCTCACTGGCATCGGTCAGAGAGCCTGCGATCACAGTTCCATCCAAATCGCGCGTGATCGCGGCTATATCGGCATCAAAGCGGACGGTAACCCGCGCGACGCGGCCGTCCAGATTTGCGGCGGAAATGTTGGCATGGTCGATCCGCACCAGACGATTATCGACAACTTCACCCGCCGCCTCGCGCGCTTTGATCGCGCTTGCAAAGCTGGCGTACACATCTTGGCTCACATAGGGGGCCAACGCCTCTTCCTCGCCCTTCCAAAAGGCCGTCAGGATCATGCCATAAGCGGCCTTTGCGCCTTCGATGAAGTCTGCAGGGTTGAACTGGCTATCTGCCTGCGAAATGGCGCGCAGGCCGGGAATTGTGCTGCTGTCAAACGGGTCAGCCGGATTGGCACGGGCAAGCGCTGCGTCTCGGCCTTCCGGCACCGATGCGGGCACCGGATTTGCCAAATGCTCTTCGGCAGGGCGTCCCATGGCCTGTTCATGACCAGAACGTTTGCCGAGCACGGCATAGAGGCGCAGCCCCAAAAAAGCTGCAACCATCGCAAAGAGAACCGTTTCGACCACGTGTTTGACCTTTCTAAGGCTAATATAGGGTGTCTCGCCCCAGCTTTCAAATAGTGCTTTCGATGAGGCGAGTGAAATCTGCGCCATTGCCCTTAATCCCGCGCCCTGCTAGGCGCGCGACCAAGCCCTAAGGGGTTTTTTGCAGATTTTGAGAGAGAACAGGACTATTTTGAGCCATGGCTGACGAACCAAACCACCCGCTTCCTAATGGCGAAGACACGCTGCCCGCAGTGGGTGTGATCTCCCAATATGTGAAAGATCTCTCATTCGAAAATCCAAACGCGCCCGCCGTGTTTCAATGGGAGGGTCAGCCGCAGATCGACGTGAACTTCAACATCGGCAACGAACAAGTCGGTGAAGGCGTCTATGAAGTCGCGGTCAAGATCAACGTCGTCGCCAAGAGCGCGGATCAAACGGCGTTTCAGGTTGAGCTGGTTTATGCCGGCCTATTTGCAATCCGCAACATCCCAGAAGAACAGCTTGCCCCGATCCTGCTTGCTCAGGGCCCGGCGATGCTGTTTCCCTTCGCCCGCCGCGTCCTTGCCGATGCGGTGCGCGACGGTGGCTTCCCGCCGCTGATGCTCGATCCCATTGATTTCGGCGCGCTGTTTATGCAGCAGGCGGAATTGGCAGCGCAGCAGGCGGACGCCGGCCAGAGCGCTGAGGGCATTGCCTAAACATCGTGAAACTCGGCAAAGCCATTGGCACAATCGGGAGCCTAACTCTCGTCAGCCGCGTGCTTGGCTTTGCACGAGAAATGGTCATGGCGCGCGTGCTGGGCGCCAATATGTTTGCCGATGCCTTTTTGGTCGCCTTTCGCCTGCCGAACACATTTCGGCGCTTTTTTGGCGAAGGCGCGTTTTCGGCAGGATTTGTGCCCCTCTTCAGCCAACGCTATCATGGCGAAGGCGGCATTGACGAAGCCCGGCGCTTTTCAGAAGAAGTGCTGGCAATTTTCCTGCCCGCTTTGC
>JBJTAW010000180.1:0-5659 GCA_046091025.1 Chakrabartia sp.
ATACATGAAATTCTGGACGTTATCCGGGCAATAATCCCGGCCGGGCAAGGTGTCGCCCGGTTTCAGGTTCGTTAGTTTCGACATAGTCATTATCGCAAGAGCCGTGTTGTTTTTTCAGTGAGGACAAGGTCGCCCGCTTCCGTTTCCACGCGCATGACCACTTCATAGAAAATGATCGGCCCCTGCGAGCCAGATTTTTCGTAGATATTGGTCAGGGTGCGGGTGGCCACCAAAACGTCGCCTGCGCGGATCGGTCGGAAATATTCGATGTCTAGGCCGCCTGCCATCGCCTTTTCGAGCGGGAATTTGGGCAGCAGGCGATCAATTGAAACGCCGTCGGGGCTCAACTGGTCAAGCTCTACAATGTCCCAGAACAGCGGGAGATGGAATAATGGCGGCGCGACATCGCCATCTAGATATTCTTTCTTCTTCCAGCCTGTCGCAATTGCATATTTCCGGATTTCACGGCGCGAGACAATTTCGGTCCGGGGCGCTGACGATCGGCCAATATGGGAAAGCAATTCTTCAGACAAAAGCTCAGTTGTACTTGCCGAATGTTTTTTGTCTGCACCAGACGTGTTCAACTGATTTTGATCTTTGGTCATTTGCGATTGCTTTTCAAAACTTTTCAGACAGGCGCCACTAAGCCTTCCTATCTGAGATTCATGATTAAATCCAGACTAGATAGCCGCCCGTGAGCGGCCAAATTCATGGGGTTAACGGTCCCCAGATGCCGCTATTTCAGGATCCAAAATCGCTTGTCAAAGCGCCCTGCGTTAACCCGTTCCGGGCTGGATGCGTCATGTCGGGTCCACCATGGAGATGGCGGCCCAGACGGAGGCCTCTTGAAACGTTGATCAAGCAAATAGTCGGCCGTCCAAGCGCGCGCGCCAATTCACCGTCCTTTTACGGACACCTCACCGATCATCGGCTGATACTCACTGAAATTCGGCTTTGCCGCTGTGGCACCAATGGTGGCTCCCGCGTCAGTCGTTAGCGTATGGCCCGTTGTATAGCCTGATTCATCGCTTCCCAGCCAAAGCGCCGCATTGGCCACATCTTCGGCAAGACCGGGCCGCCCGCGCAAGGGAGAGACTTCGGCTAGGATGCGCTTGGCTTCCTCAATATTGCCGCCATCTCCGGTCAGGACATTCGCCACCATGGGCGTCGCCATGCTTGCTGCGGCAATCGCATTGACGCGAATGCCAAAATGGCAGACCTCGGCTGCGACATTCTTGGTCATCCCGACAACCGCGTGCTTACCTGCTGCATAGGCGTGGGGCCCAAGGCCGCCCATCAAGCCTGCGGTGCTGGCCATGCTGATGATACTGCCACGCCGCGCGGGCTTCATCACGCGGGTCGCGTGCTTCATGCCAAAGAACACGCCATTGATAAGCACGGCAAGTGACTTGTTCCATTCATCTGCCGGGGTCGTATCAATTGGTCCTACCGCGCCGACAATGCCTGCATTGTTGAACATGATATCCAGCTGGCCAAATCGGCTGACCGCCAAATCGACAAGTGCTGCTACATCGTCTTCTCGCGTCACGTCGCAAAGGGCAAAGGCAGCCTGATCGCCAAATTGCGCGGCAAAGGCTTCGCCTGGGCCGCGTTGGATATCGCCGATCACGACCTTGCAGCCTTCAGCAATAAATCGACTGACCGTTGCCGCGCCAATGCCCATCGCGCCGCCAGTGATGACCGCCACTTTATTTTCCAGACGCATGTTTCAATGTCCTTGTCTTTATTGCCGGTAGAGAGCCGGGTCTGCCCAGACCCGGCTCTGCATCCTTTCTCAGGCCCCTAGCTTTTCAAACTCCAGCTCCAGGAAGCCTTCTTCGGCTGATTTATCAAGCGTATCGTAATAGTTATTCGCGCCGCCAAAATAGATGAGAACGCGCGGCGGCTTATCCTGCCGGTTGGCCCCCATCATCCAGGAATTGACCTTATGGCCCTCGGCCATGAGTGTCTGGGCATGGATTTCGGCGGTATGCGCGGTCCAGGCCTCTTCGGCTTCGCGGCGAGGCTTGAAGATGTCATAACCTTCACGCTCCATCTTCTCGATGCAGTGGGTAATCCAGATGACGTTCTGCTCGATTGAGGTGGGCAGGTTGGCGAAAGGAGCCTGTGGGCCCGTGACGACAAACATATTCGGGAAATCCGACACGCAAACGCCCATGATGCAATCGGAAGACTTGCGCCACTTCTCGCTGAGCGTTTGGCCGCTCACGCCCTTGATCGGGAAGGCTTCTAGCGCACCTGTATAGGCGCTGAACCCCGTGGCGAGCACGATGATGTCAAATTCATAATGATTGCGCGTCGTGCGCACGCCTGTTTCCGTAACTTCGACAAGCGGCTCGGCATCCTTGATATCCACCAAATGGACATGGTCTTCGTTGAAGGCTTCCAGATAGCCATGATCAAGCGGCGGACGCTTTGCAAAAAGCGGATAATCTTCAAAGCGTGGAGCCAGAAGGTCAGCAATTTTTGGGTCTTTCACCCGTTCCTTCATCTTGGCGATGATGAACTCAGAAGCCATGCGATTGGCTTCAGGAGCGGCGAGCAGATCGTCGAAGGTTTCGAATACCCAGCGGAAGCTGCCCGTCCAGTTCTCTTCAAAGATGCGCTGACGCTCTTCGGGGGGTGTGTCTAGCGCATTGCGGCCAACCGGACTGTCAAAGGCCATACCAAACACATGGTTTCGGCATTTTGCGACGATTGCGTCGTAATTATCCTTAATCTCTTTTTCCCATTCCGGCGTCATCTGCTTTTGCATGGCCGGTAGAATGTAATTCGGTGTTCGCTGGAAAACCGTTACGCTGGCCGCGGTCTTCGCAACTTCGGGAACCATCTGAACTGTCGTTGCGCCAGCGCCGATAATGCCAACCCGCTTTCCGGCATATTCCAGCCCTTCTTTGGGCCAACGTGAAGAATGGAAAAGCGGACCTTTAAACTGGTCCATCCCCTTGATGTTCGGGATCATGGGTTCAGAAATCATCCCCATGCCGCTCACGAAATACTTGCAGGTAAAGCTGTCGCCCGAGCCTGTGGTCACCCGCCAAATTCCGTCATCAACTTGATATTCGGCGTCGACAATTTCTGTGTTCAGCTGGATGTAAGGCCACATATCGCACTTGTCGGCAACGAAGCGCATGTAATCTTGCGTTTCCTGTCGGCCGGGATAGCGCTTGGTCCAGGACCATTCCTGCAGCAGCTCCTTGGAAAAGGTGAGGCAGTAATAATAGCTTTCGCTGTCTGTTGCCGCGCCGGGATAGCGGTTCCACGCCCAGGTGCCGCCGACATCAGATGCGCGGTCAAAAATCCGAACCGATAGGCCCGCATTGCGCAGATAGTGGATCAAAGCCAGTCCTGCGAACCCTGCGCCGATCCCAATTACGTCAAAATCGACCTTCTTGCCGTTCTTGCTCATTTCTTATCCTCTCCTAATTTTTTGGGACGCCACCGGTTAATAAAGGTTGTCCATATTCTCTCTGGAATAGGGTTGTAGTTCCGCGACACGACCTTCCTGAACCTTTTGGAGCCAGTTCGGATCGTTAAGAACAACGCGGCCAATGGCGGCCAAGTCAAAATCACCCCTGTCGAAGCGGCGCGTCAGCTCATCCAGTGATTGGAGCGCCGGGGCTGATTCACCTTCGACAAAATCAGCCATCAGATCGCGGTTCAGGCCGACCGAGCCGACCGTGATCGTGGGCCTGCCCGTCACCTTCTTGGTCCAACCAGCAAGGTTATAATCCCCATCGGCAAAGGCGGGCTCCCAGAAACGGCGTTCGGAGCAGTGGAAAATGTCGACCCCGGCAAGGGTCAGCGGTGTCAGCCAACGCTCAAGATCCTGTGGGTTCTCAGCGATTTTGGCTTCGTACATATACGTCTTCCACTGTGAGATGCGGAAGATGATCGTCAAGTCAGGACCGACGGCCTGTCGCATTGCCGCCACTGTCTCTGCGGCAAAGCGGACGCGATCTGCGATATACGGGCCGCCATATTTGTCGGTGCGCTTATTGGTTGCATCCCAGAAGAACTGGTCGAACAAATAGCCATGAGCCCCATGTAGCTCGATCGCATCGCACCCAATGCGCTGCGCATCGCGTGCCGCCCGGACGAAGGACGCGATCACGCCATCAATATCGGCTTGGGTCATCTCCCGCCCGCCTGCGATGTCGGGGCCGACTAGACCTGATGGACTTTCCAGCGGCGGATGCGGAGAGTCCGGATAGTTAAAGTCTTCGCATCCACCGACATGCCAAAGCTGTGGGATGAACGCGCCGCCTGCTTTTTGGCAGTCTTCGCGAACGCGCGCCCACATGGCCAAAGCCTCATCTCCGTAGAAATGTGGGACGGTATCTGCCGCAACCGAACCTGGGCGATCAATCGCCACGGCTTCGGAAATGACGCTACCCAGACCGCCCTCAATGCGTCGGCGATAATAGTCGACCGAGGCTTGGGTTAGCAGCCCGCCTGGCGCGAAATAGCGCGACATTGGTGCCATCATCAATCGGTTTGGTGCTTTGAATGACTTGCATTCGAAAGGCTTCATCAAACTGTCTAACGCGCCCATAATCTTCCCCGAAATCTATCGCTTGTCGTTAAGTCTCACCTGTATCTGATCCGCCCTAAATGTCTTGGGCAAATTCAAGCAGGGTTTTGATGTAGCCGGGCCCATCTTCGATAAAGGGGGCATGGCCACATCCTTCGAAACGGGCAAGTTTCCCGCGTTGCGCATATGCGGCTGCCTGCTCACCAATTTGCGGCGGTACCACGCCGTCTTCAGTGCCGATGATCGATAGCACCGGAATATCAAGACCGGCTAAGATCGAGCGTTGATCCAGATCCGCCAAGGCGAGCATTGCCTTTATCGCTTGGGGTCCCGCATCCATGAAGATCGACCACATCCAGTCAATGGCTGGCTGGCCAACATCTTTTGCGCATACGCCCGCTGAAAGGCCTTTGAAGAAACCGGCCCGGTCCGCAAGAATGGCATCTTGCATGCCGAGCACATCCTCGCGCACGCCGCCATAGGGAAAATCTGCTGCTTGCACATAGCGCGGTGAAGCCGCGCATGTCAGAACAAGGCCTACTGCATCCTTGCCAAGCCGATGTGCTGCCTCCACAGCAACTGCCCCGCCCAGTGACCAACCGTTGACGATGGCGGGGCGCAGCTTTCGTGCCCGGGCGATATCGACAATATCCCCCGCAAGGGCACCAATGCTCATGTCATCAAAGTCGCGGTCCGATTGGCCGCAAGCGCGATGATCAACCGCAAGGACTTCATGACCGGCGCGCAGCAGATGTTCAATTACATCCACCCACACGCGGCTCGACATGCCCCAGCCATGGCTCAGTATAAATGGCGTTTTTGGTCCGGCATAATGTTCAAAATAAATCCGCCGGCCGTCTGCAAGCTGATGGTAAGCCATAAAACCTCCTACGATCCTATTTCGGCGCCGAGAGAGTGATGCCGACAAGGGGACTGAAATGGTGCATCGTCACTGTCCGGCGGGCGATCTTCCAAATGCCATCTCGACGTTCAAAGTGATCATTATAAGTGGCCGCCACGGTTTGGGCCTGCTGATCGCTCATCGTGCCGATACAATCGACGTCGCAGACCCCCGTTGCCAGATCTGCGCCATCAAAGTTTACC
>JBJTAW010000181.1:0-3518 GCA_046091025.1 Chakrabartia sp.
AAATATGGTTGGTGATCCATAGCCGCCCCTGGCAACCAATTCATCTGTATTCGCCCGAAGCCGCAGCTTATTGGCATCAGTGACGGATGCCTGTGCAATGGCCGCCCCATCCAGCCGCGCTGCATTGGCCACCGCGATCAGCACATCTTGATCGTCGAGATTTTCCTGCCGCCCAAAATAACTTTCAAATGCTGCCTCGACAAAGCCCCGCAAGGCGGGCTGGTCCCCCTCCAGCGCACAGGCCATACGCATGGCATTCACGCTTTTGGCCGGGTGATGAACGGACGGGAAATTCATCGTCACCCCCGCCAGCGCTGCCCAATCGGCCAAGACCTTCCAGCTGTGCTGAAGGCGCCTGCTGCCCGCATCCTCGCGCGCCGCATAAACCGCTGGGTTCACCGCATTGAACACCCCGCCGACTAGAATTGGACGCAGAATAACGCTCTCCCCCGTCCGCTCCAGCAGGGGCCAGAGATTGGCAAAGGCCAGCCGCGTCCAGGGGCTGGACAGATCGAAGAAGAATTCAACGCGCGGCGCGGTCACGTCTTCACCTTCTCCCAATATTGATCGCGCAGCAGCCGCTTATAGAGCTTGCCCGTGTCATGCCGTGGTAATTCTGCGAGGAAATCAATCCGCCGGGGTATCTTCACGCCAGACAGTTTTTCGCGCGCATAATCGGTGAGTTCGGCACGCAGCGCGTCATTGGCATGAGCCATGTCGATCGGCTGAACAACGGCGATGACTTCCTCACCCATTTCCTCATGCGGGCCGCCGATGACAGCGACGTCCTGCACCTTAGGGTGCGTCACCAGATGGTTTTCAATTTCCTGCGGATAGATATTCACCCCGCCGGAAATGATCATGAAGCTCTTGCGGTCGGTGAGGAACACAAAACCATCCTCATCCATCCAGCCCACATCCCCCAAGGTTGACCAGCCTTTGGAGTTGCGGCTCGACTGCGTCTTTTCCGCATCGCCATGATATTCAAAAACAGTTTCGCTTTCGAAAAAGACTGTGCCTTCGCTGCGCGGTGGCAGCTCCGTCTCATTATCTTCACCCATGATATGGGCGATGCCCATTACGGCCTTGCCGACGGAACCTGCGCCTTCCTTATCCGCGAGGCGCAACCAATCTGCTGAGCCAATATAGGTAAAGCCATTGCCTTCAGAGCCGGCATAATATTCCTCAAGAACCGGGCCCCACCAATTGATCATCGCGCGCTTGACCGGCATCGGGCACGGCGCTGCTGCATGGATCGCGCAATTCAGGGTCGACAGATCATATTTGTGGCGCGCCTCTTCGGGGAGCTTGAGCATCCGCACGAAATGGGTGGGCACCCATTGGCTGCACGTCACCTTATACTTCTCGATCGCGGCAAGCGCGGCCTCGGCATCAAATTTCTTCATGATGACAACGGTGCCGCCAATTTTATGCACTGTCATCGACCAGCGCAGGGGCGCTGCATGATAGAGCGGCGCCGGCGAGAGATAGATACTGTCCGGCGTAAAGCGGAATAACCCCATCGCCAGCATCACAAGGCTGTTCGATTGATCGATTGCGGGGTCTTCCGGCAGCGGGATTTTGACGCCCTTGGGCCGCCCGGTCGTGCCAGAGGAATAGAGCATGTCGACCCCGGCCCGTTCATCCGCGATCGGCGTTTTGGGCAGAGGCGCCAGCGCCTCTTCCAACGATCCATAGCCGGGAACCGCGCCGCCAAGCGCGTAGAGCTTGACCTGAGTGGTTAGCTTTGCCGCCGCCTCTGCAAGGCCAGCGGAGAGGATGAACAGCTTTGCAACCGAATTTTCCAGAATATAGTCGGTCTCATCAGCCGTCAGGCGCGATGAAATGCAGACATAGCGCAAGCCCGCCCGCTGCGCGCCCCAAGTGAGATTGTAATAATCGGGCGTGTTTTCCAGCATGAAGGCGACCACGTCATCATGACCAAGGCCGTGTTTGCGGAAGAAGTGCGCCACCTGATTAGAGGCCTCGTCCAATTGCCGATAGGTGCGCATCTCACCTGTTTCCGCAACGATGATGGCTGGTTTATCAGGCGTGGTCTTTGCATGGATGAAGGGATGCATGTGACGAGTCAATCCTCTCTTACGCTGCGCGATTCTTCGAGCTTGACGTTAACGTTAGCGCGCAAATCCGGCCTGATCCAGCACCCATGATTGCGGGGGCGATAAAGGCGCGGTAAGCAGAACATATGAGTGACGAGCAGTTTGAATTCGATCCCGCCCGGCTAATCCGAACAATGGCGAAAAACGGCCATAATCTCCTTATCGGGACGCAATATCATGCGCATAGCGATGGCTGGTGTGAACTGGCTTTGCCCTATAGCGAAGCGCTGGTCACGGATACCGCGTCGGGCATTTTGGCATCCGGGCCCATCTTTACCCTAATGGATATGGCGACCAGTCTGTCCATTTGGTTGAAGACCGGGATATTCCAGCCGCAGGCAACGCTTGATTTAAGGATTGATTATCTGCGCCCCGCCAAGCCCGGCCAGACTGTGATAGGGCATGGTGAATGCTATCATGTCACACGCTCTATCGCGTTCATTCGCGGCCACGCCCATGATGGTGATCCTGACAAGCCGATTGCGCATGTCGCAGGCACCTATTTTTTCACGGCAAGCTCATGACAACGATTTTTTCTCCCTATGCACAATCAATGGGCTTCACCTCTGAGCGCGATGGAGACGGGCGGCTTGTTATCTCTATGCCTTTTGGGGATGGCGTGCGCGGCCGGCCTGGGTTCGTGCATGGCGGCGCGCTGGCGGGGCTTTTGGAAACCGTGGCCTATCTTACGCTCGCCGATGCACTCGGTGAGGATGATAAGCCTTTGCTGAAGCCGGTGAATATGACCGCAACCTATATGCGTGGCGCGGTAGAATCCACGACCCATGCCCGCGCGACGATTGAGCGACTGGGCAAAAGAATTGCGAATATTGAGGCTGTGGCTTGGCAGGAAGACCCGGATAAGCCGGTTGCCCTCGCGCAAATTAATGTGATGCTGGATCGGAGCGGGCGCTAAACCCGCTCCGACCAAGATTTGGCTTGATTAGGCCTTTGACCAACCGTTGCGCGCCCAAAGCAGGATTGCAACGCTGACCGCCTCAACAACCATGGGCGGGATCGCCCCGGGTGCAGACCCTTCGAGAATGAGGGTCATGGCTCTCCCCAGCAAGGCTAAGCCCAAAAGCAGAGCTGCAGCGGCGGCCGCCCCGCCGGACTGCTTCCAACTGGCATAGCCACAGAAAATCCCAACACTCAAAAAGAAGGCCCCGAAATCGGCTCTGATGCTGGCATTGCCCAAAACGCCCGCAGCCTTGATCTGGAACTGCGCGGTTTGCGCATCAATCTGAAACCAAAACAAAAGGCCCATTGCGAAAAAGAATGCGGACATAAGGCCAACCAATATGCGTGGAACCATGATGAACTCCCCTCTCCTAGTAAATTTTGATTAAGCGTCGATGCTGGGCGACCCGATATTGGCGTGAGCCACTCAGACATCCA
>JBJTAW010000182.1:0-2671 GCA_046091025.1 Chakrabartia sp.
CAAAGTTTTGATCACCGGCGCAGCGCCAATCGTGGCATCTGCCATCCCCTCTCGAAAGCTGGAGAAATGATAACAGGCCCATCGCGTTGAGGGAGACAGATTCACCTCAAAATACCCCGTTTGGCCAGCCGCCTTCAAAAACACCTCACAGCAGGTTTTCTGCCACAAATTGTCGGTACGTGCAGGCTCTTGCGCATCGGGGACGGCCAAAGCGTCGCCCTTCCCCATCAACTGATAGTCTAGGTGGAGCGTCTGCCCGACCACGCGCACGCCAACCTTGATGGCATGGAGCACCGAGCAGGGCATCGATGGGTAGGGATGAAGATCAGCGTGAACGTCCAACATAACCCTAGGATTGGCGGGCCCGGCCCCAATTGGCAAGCAGAGCTTTCCTTCAGGGCATTCCAGCCATTTTCATTCCGTGCATCGCCTGCTAAGCGCGCGGCACAGTAAGAGACCGACATGACACATTATCAATCAGACCTGCTCCGCACCCTCGCCGATCGCGGCTACATCCACCAGATTACGGACGCCGAGGCGCTCGATAAGCTGGCGTCTGACGCCATTGTGCCAGGTTATGTGGGGTTTGATGCAACTGCCCCCTCGCTTCATGTCGGTAATCTTGTGTCGGTCATGCTGTTGCGTCGCCTGCAACAGGCCGGACATAAGCCGATTGTTCTGCTCGGCGGTGGGACGACCAAGGTGGGGGATCCATCCGGCAAGGATGAAGTCCGCAAGATGCTCGATACCGATGGAATCAACGGCAATATCGCCTCCATCCGCCGGATTTTTGAGCGCTTCCTGACCTTTGGCGACGGCCCGACCGATGCCATCATGGTCAATAACGCAGATTGGTTAGACAAGCTGGGCTATATTGAATTGCTGCGCGACGTTGGGCGGCATTTCACGATCAACCGCATGTTGACGTTTGATTCGGTCAAGCTGCGCCTTGATCGGGAGCAGCCGCTCACCTTCCTCGAATTCAATTATATGATCCTTCAGGCCTATGACTTTATGGAGCTGTCGCGCCGCACGGGCTGTCGTCTCCAAATGGGCGGGTCTGACCAATGGGGCAATATCATCAACGGTATTGAACTTTCACGCCGCGTGGATTCTGCAGAGCTTTATGGCGTCACGACGCTGCTAATCACACGATCCGATGGTCAGAAGATGGGCAAGTCCGTCTCGGGGGCCATCTGGCTCCATGAAGACCAGCTCTCGCATTATGACTATTGGCAATTCTGGCGGAATACGGACGACCGTGATGTTGGCCGCTTCATGCGCCTCTTCACCGATCTGCCACTGGAAGAGATTGCGCGTTACGAAGCCTTGGAAGGGAGCGAGATTAACTCCGCCAAAATCGCGCTCGCCAATGCAGCGACGGAATTATGCCGGGGTAAAACCGCAGCCGAGGCCGCAGCCGAAACTGCCCGGAAAACCTTTGAAGAGGGCGCGGCCGGAACCGACCTCCCGCGCCTCACCGTGAAGGGCAGCATCGACATTCTCGATGCACTGGTGGAGCTTGGCTTTGTCGCGTCCCGCGGCGAAGGCAAGCGCAAGCTCGCGGAAGGCGCAGTCAAGGCAGATGACGTGGTCATCACGGCGGCCGAGATGAGCATTGCCGTCAGGGGTGAAGTGAAGATTAGCCTTGGTAAAAAGCGCCACGGCTTGCTGGTGGCAGGCTAAGCCTAACCCACTTTTATCAAGGCAACGGCGGCATCGCGTTCAAATAGATACAGCGCGATACGTGCGGCCTGCCCTCTTGGGCTGGCAAGCCCGCCATCCCGATCCACAAGCAGACGGGCATCGTCCGTCGCTGCAGCAATCAGGCCATGAACTTGCTCTGGCGTTGCAAGGCGAAAGCCCGCCTCCCCCGACTGACGCGTCCCCAAAATTTCGCCCGCACCGCGCAGCCGCAAATCTTCCTCTGCGATGCGAAAGCCGTCATTGGTTTGCCGCATTAGGGCCAAACGCGCACGCGCTGTTTCGCTGAGGCTCGATCCGCGCAGCAATAGGCAAACGGATTTCTGATCCCCCCGGCCCACACGGCCGCGCAATTGGTGCAATTGGGAAAGGCCAAACCGCTCTGCCTCCTCAATGATCATGAGGGTAGAATTGGGCACATCTACGCCCACCTCAATCACAGTGGTGGCAACCAGAACGGATAAAGCCCCACTGGCAAAGGCCACCATGACGGCATCCTTTTCCGGCCCCTTCATCCGGCCATGAACCAGCCCAATCTTCCCCGGAAAGCGCAGCTTGAGAATATCGAACCGAGCTTCGGCCGCCGCGCGGTCACTTTCCTCATTTTCCTCAACCAGCGGACAAACCCAATAGGCTTGCCCCCCTCTTCCAATATGGCGGGATAGGCCCTCAATCACTTCATCCATCCGCTCAACCGACATCACGCGGGTGTCGATGGGTTGTCGACCGGGGGGCATCTCATCCAATCTGCTCACGTCCATCTCGCCATAGTTGGAGAGCGTCAACGTGCGCGGAATGGGGGTCGCCGTCATCACCAGAAGATGCGGCGGAACCTCTGCCTTTTGGGTCAGCAACAACCGCTGCGCAACGCCGAAACGGTGCTGCTCATCAATCACCGCCAAACCCAGTTTTTTGTAGCTGACCGCCTCTTGAAAGATCGCGTGGGTTCCAACCAATATATCAATAC
>JBJTAW010000183.1:0-5772 GCA_046091025.1 Chakrabartia sp.
ATCTGGATGCCCCGTGAGGATTCGAACCTCAATAGACGGAGTCAGAGTCCGTAGTCTTACCGTTAGACGACGGGGCATCGCTGAGGCCGGGCAGATAGGAATTCGGCCCCCTTCTGTCAACAAGAGTCCCCGGTGGCTTGGCCCATGCGTCGCGGCGCTTGCGATAGGCGGGCTGGGGCGATAGGCTTACCGCCAAGTTCCGCTGAGCATTTCTCCGGATCGGAAGAAGTTAAGAGTTTGAAGACCATGGTGGATTCTGCCGTCCCCGTGCGCGTGCGACGCCAGGATAGGGGGACGAAATCGCAAGGGGCCGGCCGCATGCCGGCAGAGCCCGCCCGCGCCGGCCCAAAGCGTGCGCCACCGCCGGCCCGGCGCACCTATGCCGCGCTGGACCTTGGCACCAATAATTGCCGCTTGCTCATCGCCCGGCCAGAGGACCCGCGCTTCATTGTGGTGGATGCCTTTTCCCGCATCGTCCGGCTGGGCGAAGGCTTGGCGCAATCGGGCGCGATCAGCACAGCGGCGATGGATCGGGCTTTGTCTGCCCTCTCAGTCTGTGCCGAAAAGCTGGTTCGCCGCAATGTCTATATGGCGCGTTCTGTCGCGACTGAGGCGTGCCGGCGGGCCGCCAATGGCGCGGAATTTGTCGATCGGGTCTATCGCGAAACGGGCATCAAGCTCGACATTATTTCGGCCCAAGAAGAAGCGCGGCTGGCGGTGTTGGGCTGCCATGTTCTGCTGGAAGAAGGCGATAGCCCGGCCTTGGTGTTCGACATTGGCGGCGGTTCGACCGAGCTGGTGCTGGTCGATACGCAAAGCGGCGCGCCGCAGACGCTGGATTGGCGCTCCATCCCTTGGGGCGTTGTCTCCTTGAGTGAAAGCGTGCCGCATGACAGTGCAGACCCGGTCGCCCGCAGCGCGGCCTATGCCCAAATGCGGGCCCAAGTGCGCGACAGCCTTGGCCCCTTTGTCGAGACATTGGCGCAGGCCGCTGGCCCCGCGCCGCGTCTATTGGGGACGAGTGGCACGGTGACGACGCTCGCCAGTGTGCATCTGGGCCTGCCGCATTATGAGCGGCGGTTGATTGATGGGCTGCGCGTCGATGTGGCCGATATGCGCCGCATCTGTGCGCAACTTGCCAGCCAATCGGTACCGGATCGCGCCAAGGAACCGTGCATCGGGCCGGAACGCGCAGATCTGGTCGTCGCGGGCTGTGCGATTTTGGAAACGATTTTTGTTCTTTGGCCTGCAGAAAGTGTGGGCGTTGCGGATCGCGGCATTCGCGAAGGTATATTGCGCCAGTTGATGGCGGCAGGAGAAAGACCATGAGCCGGGGTGGCAGTGCAGGGCGCACCCGCGTCAAAACAGCGAAGGGCCGCAAGGTCGGCTCCACCCGTTGGCTCGAGCGTCAGTTGAATGATCCTTATGTCAAACGCGCCAAGGCAGAGGGCTATCGCAGCCGGGCCGCCTATAAGCTGATGGAGTTGGATGAACGCTTTGGCTTTTTGAAAGGGGCAAAGCGGGTGATCGATCTGGGCATCGCGCCGGGCGGCTGGGCGCAGGTCGTGCGCAAAAACTGCCCAAAGGCGCATGTGGTCGGCATTGATTTGCTGCCTGTGGAGCCATTGGAAGGTGTCATCATCGCGCAAATGGACTTTATGGCAGATGAAGCCCCAGACTGGCTGATGGAGGCGCTGGACGGCCCAGCGGATATTGTCCTGTCGGACATGGCGGCCAACACCGTTGGCCATCCCCAGACCGACCATCTGCGCACCATGGGGCTGGTGGAGGCCGGGCTGGACTTTGCCTGCCAAGTGCTGCGGCCCGGCGGCCATTTTGTCGCCAAGGTGCTGGCTGGCGGCGCCGACAATGATCTCGTCGCCGCGCTCAAGCGCAACTTCACCTCGGTCAAACACGCAAAGCCGCCGGCCAGCCGCAAAGGCTCTTCCGAATGGTATGTGATTGCCTCTGGCTTTAAGGGCCGGGCGGAAGAGGCCGTCAGCGCGTCTTAACGTAGCTGCCCGGCGCATCCTCCAGCGCCTTCAACTTGCCCTTACCGGGGATGCGCGCGCCCTTGGCGGGGACTGTCTTGGCGTCTTGCTCCTTGATCCAGCCGAGCCAATAGGGCCACCAGCTGCCCTTGGTTTCGCTGGCCCCGGCGACAAAATCGTCAAAGGAGGCAACGGGGGCGTCATTGGTCCAATATTGATATTTCTGCGCCGAAGGCGGGTTCACCACCCCGGCAATATGGCCCGAGCCTGCGAGCAAAAAGGTGATCGGCCCGGTGAAGAGATCGTGCATCTTCCAAACGCTTTGTGCCGGGGCAATATGGTCTTCCCGACCCGCCTGAATGAAGCTGGGTGTTGTCACCTTGGTCAGATCAATCGGCACGCCCAGTGCCGAGAGCGCGCCGGAGTGAGACAATTTATTGTCGCGATACAGATCGCACAAATAGCTCAAATGCCATTTGGCCGGCAAATTGGTGACGTCGCCATTCCAATGGAGCAGATCAAAAGCGGGATAGCCCTCCCCCATGAGATAGTTTTTAGAGACTGTGCTCCAAATCAGGTCATTGCCGCGCAACAGGTTAAAGGTCGCGGCCAGATAGCGCCCGTCCATCACCCCGTCTTTGGCCAAGGCCTCGATGGCGGAAATATGCGCATCATCAATGAAGTTCAGCAGATCACCTGCTTTTTCAAAATCCACTTGCGCTGTGAAGAAGGTCGCGGATCGCACCTTGTCCGCTTCTCCCTTGGCCGCGAGAATGGCCAAGGTCGCCGCAAGCGTCGTGCCCGCCACGCAATAGCCGATGCTATGCACCGACGGCACGCTCAGCAGATCGCGCACGACATCCACCGCCTCAATCTGGGCTGCGATATAATCATCCCAGATCACATCGGCGAGGCTGGCATCCGCCGACTTCCAAGACACGATGAAGACGCTGATCCCCTGATCCACGCACCATTTGATGAAGCTTTTTTCCGGCGTGAGATCGAGGATATAATAGCGGTTAATCCAAGGCGGAAAAATCACCAGCGGCGTCTTCAGCACATCGGGCGTTGTCGGCGCATAATGGATCAGCTGAAACAAACGGGTCTGGTAAACCACCTTGCCCGGGGTGGTGGCAATATTCTCGCCAAGGCGAAAGGCATTTGGATCTGTATGGGTCAGCTGACCACGCTGAATATCCTCGGCCAGATGCTGAAACCCGGCCATAAGGCTCGCTCCATTGGTTTCGACCGCACGGCGCAGCGCGACCGGATTGGTCAGCGGCGAATTGGCCGGGCTCATCGCATCGACCAGCGCGCGCATGGCAAAGATTTGCCTGGCCTTATCTTGCGCGTCGGCGGCGGGGGCCGCTTCGGCGAGCGACATCATCTGCTCAGCCGCCATGCCATAGCCCTGACGGATCAGGTCAAAGAGCGGGTGGTTCCAGTCTTCCCCCTGAAAGCGGCGATCCTTGGGGTCGACCTTATCGCGGTTCAGGGCCGCAATCGGGGCGAGCATCTGGCCCCACATATCCAGCATCTGCTGATAAGCCGCCAGCGGATTGGCCGGGATGGCATTTTTAGGGTCTGTCGGCTCGGTCGTCATCATCACGTCCTGTCGGGCCTTGGTTGCGGCAGCAGCGAAGCAATGGCATAGCGCGAAAATCCTTTAGCCGAAAGCGACCAATGTCCGACGAATTCTACCGCATGAAACGCCTGCCCCCTTATGTCATCGCCGAAGTGAATGCGATGCGGGCGGCAGCACGTGCGGCAGGTGAAGATATTATCGATCTGGGCATGGGCAATCCGGATTTGCCGCCCCCGGCGCATGTTATTGAAAAACTTGCCGACTAGGCGCGGGATCCAAAGGCGCATGGCTATTCCGCGTCCAAAGGGATTCCGGGTCTTCGGCGCGCGCAGGCCAATTATTATGGCCGCCGTTTTGGCGTCGATCTTGATCCCGATAGCGAAGTTGTGGTGACCTTGGGGTCGAAAGAAGGGCTTGCGAATCTCGCGCAGGCGATCACCGCGCCGGGCGATGTCGTGCTCGCGCCCAACCCCAGCTACCCGATTCACACCTTTGGTTTCATCATTGCGGGCGCCACGATTCGCAGCGTGCCGACAACGCCGGATGAACGCTATTTTGAATCGCTGGAACGCGCCGTGCGCTTCACCGTACCAAAGCCGTCGGTGCTGGTGATGGGCTATCCGTCAAACCCGACCGCCGAGGTCGTCGATCTCGCCTTTTATGAACGGGTGGTCGCCTTTGCCAAGGAACATGGCCTGTGGGTCTTGTCGGACCTTGCCTATTCAGAACTTTATTATGATGGGCAGCCCACCCCCTCCATCCTGCAAGTCAAAGGCGCAAAGGATGTAGCGGTGGAGTTTACCTCCATGTCCAAAACCTATTCCATGGCCGGATGGCGCATCGGCTTTGCGGTGGGCAATAAAACGCTGATCGCCGCCCTCACACGGGTGAAGTCCTATTTGGATTATGGGGCCTTCACCCCCATTCAGGCAGCGGCCGTTGCCGCGCTCAATGGCCCGCAAGATATTGTGGCCGCCAATCGGGAATTGTATCGCAAGCGCCGCGATGTACTGGTCGATAGCTTTGCCAAAGCCGGATGGGACATTCCGGCACCGCGCGCGTCCATGTTTGCATGGGCCCCCCTGCCCCCTGCGCTTGCGCATTTGGGCAGTTTGGAATTTTCCAAGCAATTATTGACGCAAGCGGGCGTCGCGGTGGCCGCAGGTGTGGGCTATGGCGAAGAAGGCGAAGGCTATGTCCGTATCGCCATGGTCGAAAATGAACAGCGCCTGCGCCAAGCCGCGCGCAACATCCGCAAATATTTCCAAACCATGGGGATCTACACCCCAGCGATGAAGGACGTCTAATCCCATGGCGCAAGGGGGCTTTGCATTTTGCCATCGATTTCGCGTGCGCTGGTCAGAAGTGGACCCGCAGAACGTCGTCTTCAACGCATGCTATCTCGATTATGCCGATCTGGGGATCACTGAATATTGGCGGCATGTGGATTTCCGCAATTCAGGCGGGGCAGGGCCGATGGATTTCCACGTCGCCCATGCCGAAGTTGCGTTCAGGAAGCCGATTAAGCCCGATGAGCTGATCGACATCTGGTGCAAGACTGAAAAGTTCGGCACCACATCCATGACCATCGGCATGCACCTTTGCGGCGCAGGATCCCAAGGCGAAGACCTGCGCGCCGAAATCCGCGAAGTGCATGTTCTGGTTGATCTGGACACACACAAACCCAAACCCATCCCAGACGGCGTCCGCACTCGCTTTGCCGCCTTTGACGCGCAGGCCGATGTGGTCATGTCGGGAGAAGCCTTGGCGCGCTAAACCCACTGCCCCCATAAAAAGGGCAGCCGGCGGAGGATGTACGCGGCTGCCCAAATTTGCCCGAGAGAGGGGGGATATCGTCGGGCGGGAGGATTTGGCTTAGCGTGCCTTTTCGTTGCACTTGGCCAGCTGGTCCGACGTGAAGTCGATGCCGTTGGGCGCGAAACTGGCAATCTTACCAATTTCACGTGCCGCCGAAGAGCAGACGATTTCTGCACGGCTGGTCGCCTTGGTTGCGATCCAGGCATCGCCCGAGCGCTTCCAAAGGACATCACGTGCAACAAAGCTGTTGCCGGAAATGGCGGTTTCAGGAACCAAGCGATAGCCAGGGGTGCTGGCAAAGGCGGTGGTCGCCGAACCGGCAAAATGGGTGGCGGATGTGGCGATTGCAGCCAGAGCAATGAGGATACGCATGGGGGA
>JBJTAW010000184.1:0-2955 GCA_046091025.1 Chakrabartia sp.
GCGATTCCCCCCTCAGGGTCAAGGTTTTGCCCTTTGTCCGGCGAAGCAGGCAGCCGCGCACCGCCCCCTTGGACTTGCCCGGCATTTCCGCCTAAAGGGCGGCATGGCGGATCATTTTCACAAGATGCACGGGCTGGGCAATGACTTTGTAGTCATTGATGGGAGAGCCACGCCTGTGGAAATGACCACGGCGCGTGCGCGCGCCATTGCCGATCGGCGCACGGGCATTGGTTGCGATCAGCTGATCGTGATTGGCCCGTCTTATCACGCCGACGCTCATATGCGCATCTTCAACGCCGATGGCAGCGAAGTGGAAGCCTGTGGTAATGCATCGCGCGCGGTCGCCCTGCTGTTGGGCGGCACATCGCGCGTGGAAACGCTGGGTGGCCTCATCACGCTGGAAGCGCTTGGCGATGCCGCACGCGTCGATATGGGGGCGCCGCATTTTGGCTGGGACGAGGTGCCGCTGGCTTACGCGATGGACACGCGCGACATGCCGATTGGCTGGGAAGCCCTAGAGCGCCCATCTGCGGTCAATGTCGGCAATCCGCATGTCATCTTTTTCGTCGACGATGCCGATGCCATTGACCTTGCCCGGCTTGGCCCGATGATCGAAACGGATCCGCTCTTCCCGCACCGGATCAATGTCAATGTCGCCAGCCTTGCTGGCCCCAATCACCTGACGCTGCGCGTCTGGGAACGGGGTGCTGGCCTGACGCAGGCGTGCGGCACGGGGGCCTGTGCGACGGCCGTCGCGGCGCTGCGCCGGGATCTTGTGACATCGCCCGTTCGGGTGAGCCTGCCCGGTGGGAATCTGCACATTGAGTGGGCCGAAGGCGGCTCGATCTTGATGACCGGCCCGGCGACGCATGTCTTTACCGGAGAGACAGACTGGAGCCGTTTCGGATGAGCAGCGTTAAGGTGGTCAATTTCGGCTGCCGTCTGAATATTGCCGAAGGAGAGGCAATTCGGGCCGCGGCCGAAGGATCTGAAAATCTTGTGATCTTTAACAGCTGTGCTGTGACATCCGAAGCGGAACGCCAGGTGCGCCAAGCGATCCGCCGCACCAAGCGCGACAACCCCGATGCGCGCATCATCGTGACAGGCTGTGCCGCCGAAACTAGCGCAGACCGCTTTGCCGCTATGGCAGAAGTGGATGAAATTCTGCCCAATGCGGCCAAGCGCGATCCCGCGCGTTTTGGGGCGCGCTTCTTGCCCGACACTCTCGCCCTCAAGCCCGCTTTGTCGGGCAGCGACCATGCCCGTGCCTTTGTTGAGGTGCAAAATGGCTGCGATCATGACTGCACCTTTTGCGTCACGACCTTGGCACGCGGCGCGAGCCGATCCATCCCCGCAGGCGCAGTGGTGGAGGCCATTCAGGCCGCCGTTGCGCGCGGCCCGCAGGAAGTGGTGCTGACCGGCGTTGATTTAACCAGCTATGGGGCTGATCTGCCGGGCGCGCCGTCCTTGGGCCATTTGGTCGAACGCATTTTAAAGCATGTGCCCGATTTGCCCCGTCTGCGCCTGTCCTCGCTCGATTCGATTGAAATTGATGATCGGCTCTTTGCCCTGATCACAGGCGCGCCGCGCATCATGCCGCATGTGCATTTATCGCTCCACTCGGGCGATGACATGATCCTCAAGCGCATGAAGCGCCGCCATAGTCGCGCCGATGCGGTGGATCTGGTCGCACGCCTGAAAGCGACCCGTCCGGACATTGCGATTGGCGCAGATATCATCGCCGGATTCCCGACCGAAGAGGAGGATATGTTCGCCCGCTCTCTGGCCCTGCTGGACGAATGTGACATCGTCTTTGGCCATATCTTCCCCTATAGCCCAAGGCCCGGCACGGCCGCTGCGCGCATGCCGCAGCTGGACCGGGCGACCATAAAGGCGCGGGCCGAACGCCTGCGGGATCGGGCAAAGCAGCGTCAGGCCCGCTGGCTTCGCTCGCTTCTTGGCACCCAGCAAGAGGTGCTGGTGGAGCTGGATGGCCGCACGGGTCACGCCCCCAATCATGCGCGTGTTGAAATTTCCGCCGGACAGGATTTCCGCCGTGGCTCCAATGCCCTAAGGGGCGGTATCATGACCGTGACGATCACCGACAGCCTTGGCGACAAACTTATAGGCCAAAGCGTATGAGCGACAAGACAAACACGCCCTGGCACAAGAAGCTGCTCGGCGGGTTTCGCCGCACGTCTGAGCGGCTGAGCGAAAACCTGACCGGGCTTGTGACCAAGTCCAAGCTGGATACAGCGTCGCTCGACGATATTGAAGATGCCCTCATCATGTCAGACCTTGGCCCGGCGACCGCGCGGCGGATTCGGGAGAAATTGTCTGACAGCCGCTATGAGCGCGGCATTGATGAGGCCGGCCTTCGCCAAGGGGTGGCCGATGAGATCCAGGGCACTTTGTCCCCTGTGGCCAAGCCGCTCGACATTATTGCCTTCCCACGGCCGCAGGTCATTCTCGTGATTGGCGTCAATGGATCGGGCAAGACGACGACTATTGCCAAGCTTGCCCATTTGTTTCTGGAACAGGATTATGGGGTGATGCTGGCGGCGGGAGACACCGTCCGCGCGGCCGCCATTGGTCAATTGAAAGTCTGGGCAGAACGTCTGGGCGTGCCGATTGTGACGGGTCCCGAAGGCGGCGATGCGGCGGGGATCGTATTTGACGCCGTCAAGCAAGCGACCGATACGGGCATTGATGTGCTGATCGTCGATACGGCGGGTCGGCTTCAGAACAAACGCGAGTTGATGGATGAGCGGGCCAAGATCCGCCGAGTGCTGGGTCGACTAAACCCGGCCTCTCCGCATGATGTTGTGCTCGCCCTCGATGCGACAACGGGGCAAAACGCCTTGTCGCAGATTGAGATTTTTAAGGAAGTGGCGGGCGTCACCGGGCTTGTTATGACCAAGCTGGATGGCACAGCGCGGGGCGGGGTGCTGGTGG
>JBJTAW010000185.1:0-2866 GCA_046091025.1 Chakrabartia sp.
CAGCGCCTGAAGGAAGCCGCAGAAAAGGCGAAGATTGAATTGTCGTCTGCGCAATCGACCGAAGTCAACTTGCCCTTCATCACGGCCGATCAATCTGGCCCGAAGCACTTGGTAAAGATGATCACGCGGTCGGATCTGGAAAAGCTCGTCGAAGACCTGGTTCAGCGCACGCTGGAGCCTTGCCGTAAGGCGCTTGCAGATGCGGGCCTGAAGGCCGCGGACATTTCCGACGTGGTGCTCGTCGGTGGGATGACCCGCATGCCGCGCGTGCGTGACGTGGTGAAGCAGTTCTTCGGCAAGGAACCCCATACGGGCGTGAACCCGGATGAAGTTGTCGCCATGGGTGCTGCCCTTCAGGCGGGCGTGCTGCAAGGCGATGTTAAGGACGTGCTGTTGCTCGATGTGACACCGCTCTCGCTGGGCATTGAGACGCTGGGCGGCGTGTTTACCCGCATGATTGACCGCAACACCACGATCCCGACCAAACTGTCGCAAGTGTATTCAACCGCGGAAGATAATCAGCATGCTGTCACCATTCGCGTGTTCCAAGGTGAGCGTGAAATGGCCGCAGATAACAAGATGCTGGGCCAGTTTGATCTGGTGGGCATTCCCCCCGCGCCGCGCGGCGTGCCGCAGATTGAAGTGACGTTCGACATTGATGCGAACGGCATTGTCTCGGTCCACGCCAAGGATAAGGGCACGGGCAAGGAACAGCAGATCAAGATCCAGGCGTCTGGCGGCTTGTCCGACGCGGATATTGATCAGATGGTTCAGGATGCCGAAAAATTTGCCGAAGAAGATAAGCAGCGGCGGGAATCGGCCGAGGCCAAGAATAATGCCGAAAGCTTGATCCATTCGACCGAACGTCAGCTGGCCGAACATGGTGATGCCGTGGATGCGGCTACCAAGTCGGAAATCGAAACGGCCTTGGCTGAGGCAAAGGCCGCCGTTGAGGGCGGGGATGCCGCCGCCATGACAGAAAAGTCGCAGGCTCTGGCGCAAGTCGCCATGAAGCTTGGTCAGGCGATTTATGAGAAGGAACAGGCTTCCGCCGCTTCCCCCGGTGCAGATAGCGCCAAGGATGACGATGTTGTGGATGCCGAATTCTCTGAAGTGGACGAGAATAAGGGCTAAGGCAGGAACATGGATGCCAAGGGGGCAGAGTCCGGCATTTTGGGGATATATCCTCGAAAAGACGAAGGGCTCGGCTCCCTAGGCTGCCAATGGGGTTAGGGGGGCCTGATGTCCGACGATTATTATGAATTGCTCGAAGTAGAGCGGACGGCGGACGATGGGACGATTAAGTCCTCCTACCGCAAATTGGCGATGCGCTTTCACCCGGATAAAAACCCTGGATGTGCGGAGTCCGAAGCCAAGTTCAAAGCCATCAGCGAAGCTTATGATGTTCTGAAAGATCCGCAAAAGCGGGCGGCCTATGACCAATATGGTAAGGCCGCTTTTCAAAATGGCGGCGGTGGTGGCCCGCAGGATTTTTCTGGCTTTTCAGATATCTTCGACAATATTTTTGGCGAATTCATGGGCGGCGGCCGGAACCGGCAACGCGGCGCAGATTTGCGCTTTGATCTCGAGATCACGCTCGAGGATGCCTATAAGGGCAAGGAAACGTCGGTTTCCATTCAAGTCTCGGCACGATGTGATCCCTGTGGCGGGTCTGGCGCTAAGCCCGGTACGTCCGCCAATGCGTGCGGAACCTGCGGCGGCCATGGCCAAGTCCGCACCCAGCAAGGCTTTTTCGTGGTGGAGCGGACATGCCCATCTTGCCAAGGGTCTGGCCGCGTTATTTCAGACCCGTGCACAAGCTGCCGTGGGCAGGGGCGCTTAGAGCGGCCAAAGACATTATCGGTCAATATTCCGCCGGGCGTGGATGATGGAACGCGCATTCGCCTGTCTGGCGAGGGAGAGGCTGGGGCACGCGGTGCGCCGGCAGGGGATCTCTATATTTTCCTCCACCTGAAGCGCCATGGGATCTTCCAGCGCGACGGCACAACTTTGTTCTGCAAAGCGCCGATCAGCTTCACCACCGCAGCCTTGGGCGGCAGTATTACCGTCCCCGGGTTGGATCGGGCTGGGCATGAAATTAAAATTTCGGCAGGCATTCAGTCGGGCAAGCAAATCCGGCAGAAAGGGGCGGGCATGCCCGTTCTGAATGGCCGAGGAACGGGCGATTTAATTGTCCAAATCGATGTTGAAACGCCGACCAAGTTGACTGCGAAGCAGCGCGAATTGTTGGAGGAGTTTCGAGCAACAGAGACAGGCGAGGAATCCCCACAAAGCGCAGGATTCTTTACGAAGCTTAAAGATATGTGGGATGATCTGACGGATTGATGGTCGTTAGATCTTTTGAACACACGTCAGCAGCGCTTTGTCTTCTATGTGGCATAAAGCGCTTGAGTTTTACTGCTTTGGGCTTATCCCCTTACCTTGGGCGATACCCTCTAAAGATGGTTTCGCTACATATAGGGGGGGCTCCCAATTTTGGGTGCTCTTCCGAGAAAACAAATCCAACCAAGTTGGGTTATCTCTTAGGAGGATGCTATGGATATTGTTAGTCCGTTCCAGTATTCACTGATTTATAATGCGTTTTCGTTCACTTTTGCAACGATGGCCGCTGCCACACTCTTTTTGTGGCTCGGGCGCTCTCAGGTTTCTGAAAACTACAAGACTGCGGTCACGATTTCCGGCCTGGTCTGCGCAATTGCCGCGTATCACTATTTCCGGATTTTTGAGAGCTGGGAAGCCGCTTATGAAATGAAGGACGGCGTTCTGGTTGCAACCGGTTATGCCTTTAACGATGCATATCGTTACGTTGACTGGCTGCTCACCGTGCCGTTGCTGCTTATCGAAC
>JBJTAW010000186.1:0-7454 GCA_046091025.1 Chakrabartia sp.
ATTCGATCCCCCAAGGCTGTAAAGCGGACAACGCGGCGATAGCGTTCGACTAAAGTCACGCCAACCAGTGACTCCAATTCGCGCAATCCGGCGGTAAGTGTCGATTGGGTCACAAAGCTAGCGTCGGCGGCTTTGCCGACATGCCCGTGATCGTGCAGCGCGACGAGATATTGCAGCTGTTTCAACGTGGGAAGAAAAACGCTCATTTATCGCCTCTTTCGATTATTAATCTCAATTTAAGCGATTTCCTCTATCAAAAGAGAGGGGTGCACAAGCCTTTTGGCACGAAAAGCTGGAAGTTGCGGTCAATCAAGCCTAAGTTATGCGGGTAGAGGGAAGGATTTCGAGCTGTGTTTGATGCCGTCATTACCTATCTGGATTCGATTAAGGCGCGAGATCCAGCCCCACGTTCACGCTGGGAAATCCTGATTTATCCGGGTGTTTGGGCGCTCACTTTCCACCGGGCGGCGCATTGGCTGTTTGAGGCGGACCTGTTTTTTCTGGCGCGTGTGGTGAACCATTTTTCGCGCTTCCTGACCGCTATTGATATTCATCCCGGTGCTAAGATTGGCAAGAATTTCTTCATCGACCATGGGTTTGTTGTCATCGGTGAAACCACCGAAATTGGCGACAATGTGACGATTTACCAAGGGGCCACACTTGGCGGCACCAACCCGACCAGTGGAGAAGGCGGCAAGCGCCACCCAACGATTGAAGATGATGCTATTATCAGCCTCGGCGCGGCCGTTCTTGGTCCTGTGACGGTAGGCAAAAGGGCGCGGATCGCTGCAAATGCTGTCGTAACCAAGGACGTGCCGGAAGGCGCCACAATGGTCGGCATACCAGCGCGTCCGCTTTTGGTGGATGCCCAAGAGTATCAAAAACCGTTCATGCCCTATGGCACGCCGTGCCGCGATCAATTTGATCCGGCAACGCAGCAGCTTGAAATCCTGAAATGCGAAATGGAGCAGTTGCAGAAACGTCTGGCCGAACTGACGGACAATAAGGACGCCGCCGCGCGTTGGACGAGCGCCTAATGGGGGTTGTTGCCCCTTTTCCACTATCGGCAGGGCAAGTCGCATTTGATCGGGCAGAACTAACCCGGATTCTTGACCTTTATGGGCGGATGGTCGCCGCGGGCCATTGGCGCGATTATGCCATGGATATGGGCAAGGACGCTGCCATATTCAGCGCCTATCGCCGCGCGGCTGAGCGCCCGGAATTTCGCATTGAAAAGCGCCCGGCGCTGCGCAATCGGCAGGGCCAATGGGCCTTGATCGGGGAACATGGCATCGTTCTGAAGCGCGGGCAGGATCTTAGCCCGGTGCTCGCGCCGGTGGAGCGTCGGCTTATGAAGCTGGTGGCGGAGTAAATCCAGCAACAGGCAAGCGGGACTGCCAGTCGTCGGGGAGACGTTGGATAAGTCGCAGGCGCGCATCATGCCAGAGGGCGGAGAGCAGGAGCAGCGCCGATCCGATAATGATTGCTGTGAGGGCGATGTTTAGGCTGACCGCCCCAAATTCTCGGAACAAGGTTCCCATCGCGGTCAGCACATAGGCCAGTGCCGAAACCATTAGGGCGCGTCGATCAATGATGAGGGCAATTGCGCCGAGCAGCAGATAGATGCCGAGCACGAGCAATGCGAGGCCAATAGAAACCGTGCCTTCGGTTAGCCCCAGCGTCACGAATATTGGGTGAACGATCATCGGCGCGGCCAGCAGATGAAGCCAGAAAGCAACATCGGAACGGCGCGTCGCGCGCGTGCGGTCGGTCAAGTCCCAGCGCATGGCCAGAAGAAATATGGCAAGGCCAGCGAGCAGTAAGGTCGGAAGGATGATGCGCATGGTGTCAGGCACTGTCGCGGCAAGAAGGGAGAGCAACATGCCAACTGCTGCGGCCACACCGGCTGCAATGGTGATTGGAACCTTAAAGCGACGCCAATGTATCCAAGCGGCTCCGCTTGCCACCGCCGCAGCAAGGGCAACCATCGCCATGCCGCCTTGGTCTTCTTCTGTGATGGAGGTCTTACCGAACACTATGCCAAGGGCAGTGGAAAATGTGCCACCAACAAAAGCGATCAGAAGTATGATGCTCGGCAGGGCCATGCGCCGCTTGGCCGTAAAGTATTCGGCCATGCCCCAGGCGGACATGGCAACGAGGGCAGCTCCAAGCCAAGGGGCCACGCTCCCGCCCGCCCAGGCACATCCGACAAGAAATAAGACAGCGGCAATAGAAACGAAAATGTCGTTAAAGCCAGTCAGAAGCCGAAATTGCTCTTCATCCACAATCGGCGATGCATTCAGTGCGCCGACATGGGCGCGGAAGGCCTCTGCTGCTTCGGGAGACAAGGCGCCAGCTTCCACAGCAGATTGCAAATCGGCTTCGCTGTACATGTATCCCTCTCCTTAACTGTATGGAGAGTGCAATACACCTGCTGTATTACAATTGCAACACAGCAGGTGTAAGCTATTGGGTTTAATTGCCCTGAAGTCGCTGGATCGCGGCCATGGACTGCTCCGCGCCGGATTGCGGCACGGTTTCGCCCGTGCGGTCGCTGATTTGTGCCCAATGGGCGGCGACCGCTTCGGGTGTCCGCTCGCCTGCGGGCAGGGCAACGCCGCGCGTCATGGTGACATTGGCGGTGTGGAAGAAGCCGCCACCTGCACCCAGGATCGTGATGGTCGGGCAGTCTTCCGACACGAGGAAGAGCGCCGCTGGGACAACATTGACCGGGCTGAACGCCTTAAAGGCTTCTTCCGGCATAATGTCTTCGGTCATGCGCGTCCCGGCGAGTGGGGCGATGGTGTTGACCTTGATGTTGTTCTTCGCGCCTTCCAGATAAAGCGACTTGGTAAAACCAGCGAGGCCCAGCTTGGCCGCGCCATAATTGGTCTGGCCGAAATTGCCGTACAGCCCGGTGGACGAGGCGGTCATGAGGATACGGCCGTAATTCTGTTCCCGCATCGTTTCCCAAACAGCTTTAGTTGCATAGGCAGAGCCAAGCAGGTGGATTTTCACGACCAGATCAAAATCGGCCACATCCATCTTGGTGAAGCTCTTATCCCGCAAGATGCCGGCATTGTTGATGAGGATGTGGACGCCGCCCCAAGCTTCCTTAGTTTTGGCGACCATCTCTTGCATCTGTTCAAATTCGGCTACGTTGCCGCCATTGGACATGGCTTCACCGCCAGCGGCCTTAATTTCTTTGACAACTTTAAGTGCGGCATCGGAATGGCCTGTCCCGTCGCGGGCACCACCCAGATCATTCACGACAACTTTTGCGCCGCGCCGCGCCAATTCAAGGGCATATTCGCGGCCTAGGCCGCCACCCGCACCCGTTACAATGGCAACCTTGTCGGTAAAGTCGATGGTCATGTCCTGCTCCCTTGCAGTGGAAAATCTACAGGCCGCTGCTTAGCGCGGACATCGGCCAAGGCAAGGGTCTGATTGGCGACGCTACGGGAAGGCAGCGTGAAACGGGGTCTGCGATGCTACGCACCGCCATGATCTCGTGTGAGTAGCACAACTCCTCTTGGCTTGACGGCTGTGCCTTAGCCGGGTTGGGAGGGTGCATGAAGACCATTGTCGACCGATTGTTGCAGGATGCCCTATCATGAGGGACGCGCGCCTTCTCGCGTGGGTTTTGGCGCAGCCAGAGAAATCGGGCGCGCTTCTGCCCAGTCAATGGCGCGCTGTGCTCGCCATGGCGCAGGCGGAAGGATTGCTATCCGCACTCGCGGAGCGGCTTGAGGGGCACGATTGCCCGGATGAAATTGTGTCGGCTCTCACCGCTGTCGAGCGAGAAAAGACGGCAAGGCTCAGTATCGCGCAGATATGTTCAGAGGCAGAGCGTCTTTTTGTGGCGTTTGATCTGGATGGCGGCCTCAAAGCACTCTGGCAGATAGATAGGGCGGTGCGTCATTCAACCGACGCAGCGGGTTTCTGGTTGGATTTGCTCGAGTATTCGCGGGGGACGGGCGTTACCCTAGCGGTCTCCCGCGCGATGCGGCTGTGCCACCATCTTCTTCAAACACCCGTTGACCCCTATCTCGCTTGGCAAGGGCGCCGGAATGACATCTTCTTTGTCGGCCGCTTGCTCGCGCGGGATGGCGAGGGGCAAGAGCGCGCGCGCTGGCTCCGCCTAGCATCTAGAATTTTACGCTCTTGGCGACAGAGGCGTCGTTCTGCGCGTTAAGCAAGGTGGTGCAGGGTTGGCACAAGATCGTCAAAATGATCGATAATCGCGGTTGCGCCCAACTCTTCAACCGGCTGATGTAGAAAGCCAAAGCGTACGGCGACACTTGGGATGCCCGCCGCTTGTGCGGCCCGCACATCATGGATTGAATCCCCCACAAAGGCCGCCGTGCCGCCGCCACAGCGCGTGATCATTTCGTGAATCGGGTCCGGCTTGGGCTTGCTCCTCCCCGGTCCCATCGTGTCGCCGCCAATCACCGTGTCAAATCGCGCAAGCAGGCCAATGGCGTCGAGCAATTTGACCGCCAAATGCTCATATTTATTGGTCACAACGGCCAGCCTGACGCCTTGGGCGGAGAGCCTGTCCAGCGCCGCCTCAAGTCCCGGGAAAACGGGACATTGCGTCCCCAAATGGCTGTCATAATGATCAATTAAAATGGGGAGCAGCTGGTTTAATTCTTCTGGGTTGAGCGGGCCGCTCTGCTCCAGCGCCATTTTCAGCATGTGCTTTGCGCCCATGCCAACCAATTGCTTCACAGAGGCCGCGGCAATCGGTTCTCGGCCATTTTGGGCAAGGGCATGGTTGAGCGCGGCGGCGAGCTCCAGGCTCGAGTCAACCAGTGTGCCATCCAGGTCAAAGCCGATGATGCGAAAGGGAAAGGGTTGGGACATGGCACCCGCCTTGGCGCGCAACGCTGGAATCGGCAAGCATTTGGTGGCAAGGGCAATTTATGACGAAGATTGCCACCATCATCCTTGCCGCCGGAAAAGGCACCCGCATGAAGTCCGACCTGCATAAGGTGCTTCATCCCATTGCGGGCCGCCCGATGTTGATGCACCTGCTCGAGTCGGTTGATGCGCTTTCCCCGGCGCGCAAAGTTGTCGTGGTTGGGTCCGGCAAGGATCAGCTCGAGGCGGCTCTGGCTGGCTCTGCCAATCTTGCGGTGCAAGAACCGCAATTGGGCACAGGCCATGCTGTGCAGCAGGCTGAAGACGCTCTTCAGGGCTTTGATGGGGATGTGCTCATCCTCTATGGCGATGTGCCCTTTGTGCCCGCTGCAACCATGCACTCCATGATCCATCGGCTGAATGCACCAGATGCGCCTGCCGTTGTTGTTCTGGCCTTTGAGCCGGAGGATATGCTGTCCTATGGGCGCGTCATCACCGATGGCGACCGCATCACAAAAATGGTTGAGCATAAGGATGCAAGCGCGGAAGAGCGCGCGTGCCGCCTTTGTAATTCTGGCCTGATGGCCGTAAAATCGAAAGATTTGTTCGCGCTTCTATCGCGTGTCGGCAATGACAATGCGGCGGGTGAATTTTATCTGGTCGATATTGTGAATATCGCCAATGCCGATGGTCGGCATTGCGCGGTTGTCACAACCGCCCCCTTTGACGTGGCGGGTATCAATAGCCGGGCGGAGTTGGCATCGATGGAAGCGGCTTGGCAAGATCGTCGGCGCACGCAGGCCATGGCCGAGGGGGCCAGCCTGATTGCGCCGGAAACCGTCTGGTTTTCCTATGATACGGTAATTGGGCGGGATGTTATTATCCAACCCAATGTCTTTTTCGGGCCGGGCGTGACCATTGCGGACAAGGTGATAATCAACGGCTTTTCTCATATTGAAGGGGCAACGATCGCCGCGGGGGCGGAAATTGGCCCCTATGCGCGGCTGCGGCCCGGAACGGTGCTGGAGGAAAAGGCAAAGATCGGCAATTTTGTTGAGGTCAAGAAAACGCGACTGGGCAAGGGTGCTAAGGCCAATCACCTCACTTATCTCGGCGATGCAGATATTGGCGAAGGGGCCAATATTGGGGCAGGGACCATCACCTGCAACTATGATGGCTTCTTAAAGCATCAGACGCAGATTGGGGCGGGGGCCTTTATCGGCTCAAACTCTGCCCTTGTGGCCCCCGTCACCATCGGTGCCGGGGCGATTGTGGCGGCTGGCAGCACAATCACATCGGACGTAAGCCCAGAAGCGCTTGCGCTTGTGCGGCCAAAGCAGGAAGAAAAGCCCGGCTGGGCCGGTCGGTTCCGGGCGGCTATGTCTGCCAAGAAAGCCGCAAAGGCATAACTTAGACCTTCGGAGAAAATGGGCTGGACGTCTTCCCTTTAGCCACTCCCTTCCCTTGACATGATATCATGATATGATATCAGTATATCATGACTCGCATTCTCGCCGACCTCCCTGATAAAGATATTAAATGGCTTGACCAACTGGCGGCGGAACAGGGTAAGTCGCGTGCGGCTGTTTTGCGGGAGGCGGTTGAGGCGTACCGGCCAGAGCATTCAAAGAGCGATACCAGTTGGATCGATAAGGGCTTTGGCCTGTGGGCGCGGCACGGCGTTGCGTATGACCCGCAAGACTATGATCGCAAGCGTCGCGCAGAATGGACGCGTTACTGGGATGATGATTATGAGGAGGTCCGCGCTGAATCTCCCGATATGTTCGACGAAGAAGATGATCGCCAGCGGCAAATTTATCTCGACATGATCGCGGGTAAATATCCAACACCAAAATTGCCCCCGCGCACATGAGTGGCTTTACGTTTGACGCCAATATCGTGATTGATGCGCTTGCTGGATTCCCGCCAGCACGCGCTGAAATCAAACGCGCTGTCGAACTGGGTGAGCGACCTTGGATCAGCCGCATGGCATGGATCGAAGTGCTCTCGAAAGGCAATGAGCCTATAGTCAGCGAAGCACTCGACTTCCTATCCCGCTTCGGTCTGGACGAAATCGACGACGAGATTTCGCGCCGCGCTGCGGCACTGCGCCGTGAGCGCCCAAAGCTGAAATCGCCAGATGCGATCATTTTGGCAACAGCGCAAACCCGCGGCCGCATTCTCATCACGCGAAACACCAAGGATTTTCCAGCCGAAATGCCGGGCATCCGTGTTCCATACATCTTCTAACTGAAAGCAAAATAAATGTGTGGGATTATCGGCATTATTGGGGCGCGGGAAGTCTCTGATCGTCTGGTCGAAGGGCTGCGGCGGATGGAATATCGCGGCTATGACTCAGCTGGGGTGTGCACGGTCAAGGATGGCGCGCTGATCCGCCGCCGTGCGGAGGGCAAGCTCGGCAATCTCGTTGCCGAACTGGCGACCAATCCCGCGCCGGGCCATGTCGGCATTGCGCATACACGCTGGGCGACCCATGGCGCACCAACCACGAATAATGCCCTCCCGCATGCACCCGATGAAGACGCTCGGGTGGACAATGGGATGGTGGAAAAGTTCTAGTGGCTGCGCGT
>JBJTAW010000187.1:0-5870 GCA_046091025.1 Chakrabartia sp.
TGGCGCTGCCTGGCAGAGCTTTGTCGCGGGGACGGAGGCTGTGACACATGTCACGCATCAACCCGGGCTGAGTGCGGCTGACACGATTTTTCAGAAAACGCTGGTCGGAAAGCAGGATCCTCAGACCGGGATTGTCATCACCTTTTAACGCAGGCTCTCAAGCACCTGCGTATCTTTGGCGATGAGGGGCGCAAAGCTGGGCCGCGCAAGCATGGCGGCGACCCAAGCATAGGTGCGCGGATAGGCGGATCGATCCACCGCGCACCGGGCATAGTCATAGTTCACAAACATGCTGGCAACGGAGATATCCGCGATGCTGAGCGTGTCTCCGACCAGAAAGCCCTCTGGCTCAGGCACGACCGTTTCCAAATAGGCGAGCAGCGGCGGCAAATCTTTCGTTTCGCCTTCAACCGCCAGCGCCTCATTGCCCGGCTGCTTCATGAAGATCGGGCCAACCACGCGGTTGAAGAAACACTTGTAAACGATGGTCGACATCATGGTGTCGGCAAATTCTTCAAACCAAATCGCCTGTGCGCGCTGCGCCGGATCCGCCGGGATCAGGGCGGGTGTGGGGAATTTGGCATCGAGATAGGTCACAATGGCTGTGGAGTCTGAAACGGTGAAATCGCCATCGGCAAAGGCAGGCATTTTCCCAAAGGGACTAGCCTTGCGGAAATCCGGATTCTGATCCCCAATCCGGACATTACGGACGGGCAAATCCAGACCCTTTTCCGCTGCCACGACCATGACCTTGCGCACAAAGGGCGAAAACGAACTTCCGAACAAAATCATGGCAGAGCCTCTTCCTTGATAATCAAGTTCTGCTGCTTGTCAGCGCGGGCCGGGCGTTGCAAGAGGGATGCATGCGCCGCATTTGTATTTTGACGCCCGATCCCAGCTATTTTGAAAATTGGGCCCCCATGGCCGAGCAGTTTCGCATGCTGTTCGGCCCGGCATTGGACTTTCGACCCTGGACGGCGACGGGGGATTTGACGGGATTTGACATGATCCTGCCGCTGCTCGCCTGGGGGTATCAGCGCGATCCCGCACTTTGGTATCAAACGCTGGACCGATGGGACTCAGAGCATCTGCACGTCGCCAATCCTTGCGCGCTGCTGCGCTGGAATACGGATAAGGCCTATTTGTTCGATCTTGCGGCAAAGGGCGTGACGATTGTTCCCACGATCAGCTCTGATGCGCTGTGCGCGGCTGACATCGCCAAAGCCCGCCAGCATTTTGCCAGCTCAAAACTGATCATCAAACCCGCCATTTCGGCAGGCGCAGACGGCACCTATGCGCTTGGGGAAGAGGATGCGATCCCGTTCGATGTGCTGGAGCGCGTCATGCTGATCCAGCCGATGATGCCCGCCATTGCCGAAGAGGGGGAATATTCGCTCTTTTATTTTGGCGGGACATTCAGCCACGCCATCCTTAAAAAACCGGCCGTCGGTGATTTTCGAGTGCAGGAGCAATTTGGCGGGCGCGAAACAGCGGTCCTCGCCCCCGCCCCGGCACAGAGGCTTGCCAAAGCGGCCTTAGCTGCAACACCTGCCCCTGCTGCCTATGCGCGCGTCGATATGGTGCGCGATGATCAGGGCCAATTTTGCCTGATGGAGTTGGAGCTGATTGAACCTGCCCTCTTCCTCAGCTTTGCCGAAGATGATGGCGCCGCCTTTGCAAAAATGGTGGCGCAGTCTCTGCCCGCTTGACCTCAGCCGTCCAGTCGGGGATCGTCCGACAAAAGGACAGGTGAGGGAAGTTTCATGCAAAATCGTATTACCCAAATGCTCGGCGTTCAATATCCCATTGTTCAAGCGCCAATGGGCTGGATCGCGCGTGCGCCGCTGGCATCGGCGGTGTCCAATGCAGGCGGCATGGGGATTATCGAAACATCCTCCGGCGCATTGGAGGAAGTGCGGGCGGAAATCACCAAGATGCGCACGCTGACGGATAAGCCCTTTGGCGTGAACATCGCCCAGGCCTTTGTCCGCGATCCCGGTATTGTCGATTTTGTCGTCGATCAGGGAATCAAATTCGTCACCACCTCGGCGGGCGACCCAAACCGCTATTGCGGGCCGCTGAAAGAAGCGGGCCTGACTGTATTCCATGTTGTCCCGACACTGGATGGCGCGTTGAAGGCGATTGCGGCGGGCGTCGACGGGCTGGTGGTTGAAGGTGGCGAAGGCGGCGGGTTCAAAAACCCCCGCGACGTCGCCCTGATGGTGTTGTTGCCGCTGATCCGATCCAAGGTGGATGTGCCCATCATCGCGGCGGGCGGCATGGTCTGCGGGCGAACGATGGCGGCGGCCTTTGCGCTGGGGGCCGAGGGCATTCAGATGGGCACACGCATGGTCTCTGCCGCCGAAAGCCCGGTGCACCATAATTGGAAAGACGCAATCATCAGCGCGAAGGAAACCGACACGGTGTTCCTCAACCGTCATGGCCCCGGCCCGGCGCTGCGCGCCCTGCGCACCGAGAAAACAACTGCGCTCGACCTCAACCCGCAAGGCGATGTGCGCCCTGAGTTCGCCAATATCCGGGATCTTTATTTCGGTGGCGATCTGGAATCGTCCATCGCGCTCACCGGGCAAGTGGCCGGTCGCATCGACTCTGTGAAGCCCGTCAAGCAGATCCTTGAGGAGACAATTGCCGAGTTTGAAGACGAAATCGCCCGGCTCTGCGCTAGCTATAACGCGCGATAAGGCGACCCCAATTCTGGCCCGCACTGCGACTTGACGTTCACGTCAATCAACCACAGTGTCGGGCGAGATCAATAAGAGAGGACTCGACGCCATGAAGACCCGCATCACTGAATTGTTCGGCATCAAGCACCCCATTATTCAAGGGGGCATGCATTATGTGGGCTTTGCCGAAATGGCGGCCGCCGTCTCCAATGCAGGGGGCCTTGGCATTATCACTGGCCTCACCCAAAAAACGGCGGCGGACCTCGCCAATGAAATCGCCCGCTGCAAAGACATGACCGACAAGCCCTTTGGTGTTAACCTGACCTTCCTGCCTGTTGTTGATCAGCCGGATTATCCGGGCATGGTCAAAGCGATTATCGAAGGCGGCGTGAAAGTTGTCGAAACGGCGGGCAATAATCCGCAGAGCGTGCTGCCCTTTTTAAAGGATGCGGGCATCAAGGTGATCCACAAATGCACCGCCGTGCGCCACGCCTTGAAGGCGCAGGCCATTGGTTGTGATGCCGTTTCTGTCGATGGGTTTGAATGTGGCGGGCATCCGGGCGAAGATGATATTCCCAATTTCATCCTTCTGCCGCGTGCCGCCGATGAGCTCGACATTCCCTTTGTGGCTTCTGGTGGCATGGCCGATGGGCGCAGCTTGGTTGCCGCACTCGCGCTGGGGGCAGATGGCATCAACATGGGCACGCGCTTCATCGCAACCAAAGAAGCACCCGTGCATGACAATGTGAAGCAGGCGCTGATCGCTGCCAGCGAACTCGATACCCGCCTCATCATGCGTCCGTTCCGCAATACAGAGCGCGTGCTAACCAATGCGGCGGTTGAGCGGCTGTTGGAGAAAGAACGCACGCTAGGCAAGAATATCACATTTGAAGATATCGCCCCGGAAGTCGCAGGCGTTTATCCGCGCATCTTGGCCGAAGGCGAAATGGATGCCGGGGCCTGGAGCTGCGGCATGGTCGCAGGCCTGATCCATGACATTCCCACCTGTCAGGAATTGATCGACCGGATCATGGCGCAGGCCAATGACATCATCCACGGTCGTCTTCTCAAACTTGCCGATTGAGGCAGGCATGCGGCATTGGCGTGAAGCAGAGCCCGATCTAGAGACACGGTGGGGCCTGCCGCTTGCACGCAGGCCTGTCATCCTTGAAAAGGCGCTGGCCGCGTGATCGACGATTTTGGGCCCGATCCTCAAGATGCCGCCGCCATCCTGTCCGATGTCGCACGCATTGAGGCGATGCTGCAACAGCTCGCCACCGAAGGCCGGGCCGCCAGCTATTCGGAAATATTGGGCCATTTGGGCTTTCGCTTTTCGCGGCCCAAGATGCGCGCCCTGTGCCGAACAATGGATGAGGTCGACCGCCGCGCAATGAGCAGGGGGGAACCTGAATTGGCCGCACTCGTTGTCCGAGAGAGCGATGGATTGCCGGGACAGGGCTGGTGGATTGGCCGCACCGATTATCAGGGCCAATGGGTGGGCGCAGAGGCCCGTGCATTTCTTTCGGCCATTCAGCAGCGCAGCTTTGACCATTGGCGGCCCAAATGCTTAAGAAAGGGAAGATGATGATACCAGACCCCTTCCCGTCACTCCCGCGTAGGCGGGAGTCCAAGATCACCTTTCTGTCCAGTTCTGTGCCTGCGGTGGACGTGGATTCCCGCCTGCGCGGGAATGACGGGATGGCGGATGTTTGGTGTGTCGTCGGATGAGCCTTAACCCTGACACACTTGTCCGCGCGCTGGCCCGTATGGCGGGCGGCGCAAGCCTGCCTGTCTCCAACCTGACGCGCCTGTCGGGCGGCGCCAATATGGAAAGCTGGTCCTTTGATTGGGGCGGGGCGGGCTATGTGCTGCGCCGCGCACCCTCTGCCGATATGATGGCCGGTCGGCCCTTTGGCCATGATGTCGAAGCCGCCTTGGTGCGCGCCGCACGGGGGGGCGGTGTGCTGGCGCCCGAGGTGGTGGGGGATTTGGCACCCGAGGATGATCTGGGCACAGGCTATGTCATGCGCCGCATTGAAGCAGAGGTGAACCCGGCCAAGATTTTGGGCGACCCGCCCGCCAGCCTGATTGCCGATCTCGCCCGCGAAATGGCGCGCATCCACGATATCAAACCGCTCGATGACATTGCCCTGCCGCATATGGATACAGCCGCCGCCCTTGCCGACCTTAAGGCCCGTTTTGAAACCTATGGCGGCGACCGGCCGATCATCGCGCTGGCCATTAAATGGTGCGAAGACAATCTGCCCAGCCCGACCGAGCCGAGGCTTGTGCATGGCGATTTGCGCATGGGCAATGTGATGGTCGCGCCCGAGGGCCTTGCCGCTGTGCTCGATTGGGAATTGGCCCATTGGGGCGATCCGCATGAGGATTTGGCCTATGGCTGCATGACCGTCTGGCGCTTTGGCCATATCAACAAGCCCGCCTTTGGCTGTGCCGACCTTCAATCTTATTTCGCGGCCTATGAGGCCGAAAGCGGCCGCACAGTGGAGGTGGATCGGTTCCGCTTCTGGTTGGTCTATCGTACGCTTTGGTGGGCCTTGGGGTGTATCCAAATGGGCGACATTTGGCGCACGGGGGTAGACCGCAGCCTCGAGCGCGCGGTGATTGGCCGCCGGACAAGCGAGAATGAGCTCGACCTCCTCCTTCTGCTGGAGGAGGATGCGCCAGAGGCCGAGCGGGCGGCGGTGACGCTCGACCCGCCTGCGCTAGCGCGCCGACAGGGGGAGCCATCGTCCGTTGAGCTGTTGGAAGCCTTGCGCGAGTGGATCGATAGCGATGTGAAGGCGCGGGCCGAAGGCCGCGACAAATTTATGGCCGCCGTTGCGATGAACGCCATCGGCATGCTGATCCGCGAACTGTAAAACCCGGTTGTCCCGCATGATAATGCACTGGCCGATGATTTGCTCGCCGTGCGACAAACCTTGGCCACACCGGGCCTGCTGGCCCGATTGCGCAAGACAGCGCTCATCAAACTTGCCAATGATGTTCCGAAATATGCAGCGTTGGCCGCTGCGCAAAAGGCATGGACTGCCCCCATAAGATAATAGGAAAAGGACGCCCAAGAGATGCTGTTTGAGATCCCTCAGGACATTAATGATTATCTGGCAGAGCTGGACGCGTTCATCGCGCGGGAGATCACGCCGCTGGAACAGGCCGACGATAATA